>JANTFM010000001.1 GCA_024763475.1 Acidobacteriota bacterium
CCCGGACTCTGTCGAGGAGTGGTGCGTGGCCGCCAGAGGAGGCAACGGGTGATACGGTTTTCGAGATGGATGGTCCTGCTGCTAGCGACGATCGTCGCGTTAGGGGCTTGCGGTGGAGTCAATGTGAGCAATAACGAGAAAATTCAAACAATATTGGACATTCCAGAATCAACTTGGGTCGTTTTCTCGGGCAAGAGGGTTTACTTCGGCCACCAGTCCGTTGGGTTCAATATCGTGGCCGGGATTGAGGATCTCGCGGCCGATTACCCGTTCTTGCGGCTCAATCTGAAGGAGACGGCGGACGCGGGAGCGATCGAGGGGCCGGTCTTCGCTCATTCGAGAGTCGGGAGCAACCAGAACCCGCGCTCGAAGAACCAGGCGTTCCGCGAACTTCTCTCGAACGGGATGGGAGCGACGCTTGATCTGGCGGCTTACAAGTATTGCTACGTCGATATCGACGACAAGACCGACATCGACGCCGTGTTTGCCGCCTATCGCGAGACCGTGGCGGCGATCCATACCGCGTGGCCCCAGCTCACGCTCGTGCACATCACCGTGCCGCTGAGGGAAGCACCCGTCACGTGGAAGACGAAGATCAAGCTGCTGCTGGGGAAGACCAACCTGTGGGAGTTTGCCGACAACGTGGCCCGCAACCGCTTCAACCAACGCCTGCTGGCGGAGTACGGGGGACGAGAGCCGGTCTTCGATCTCGCACGGGTCGAGTCGACCTTCCCCGACGGACGAAGGCATACTTTCGAGGTTGGCGGCGAGCGCTTTGCCGCGCTCGTTCCTGAGTACAGCGACGACGGCGGTCACCTCAATCCCGTGGGCCGGAGGCATGTTGCGGAGCAGTTCTTGATCTTCCTGGCGACCGTAGCGGAGTAGCTTGCGCTTCGTCCGCGGGATCGTGCGGGTGGCACGCAACGCGCATGGGCCTAGTTTTGACCGAGAAGGGAGTCCCGGACCTATGGCCGTACCCGCGTGGTTGACGCGCAATGTGTTCCATCCGCTGTGGGCCCTGAAGGACGGGAGCCTCGTCCGCCGCTACATGGCGGATGCGGAGCGGGCCCAATTCCTGCCCGCGGCTGAACTGGAAGAGCTCCAGTGGACGCGATTGAAGGCCCTCCTGGCGCACGCGGAGGCCAGCGTCCCCTACTATCGCGACCTTTTTCGCGAGCGGGGACTGAGCGCCTCAGACATTTGCAGTTGGACGGACTTTGAAGCCCTGCCCCTCCTGACCAAGGGGATTCTTCAAAAGGAAAAGGAGCGCCTGAAGGCGGAACGCCTGCCGGATCCGTCCGACGAGTGCCAGATCAACCGCACGGGAGGCTCCACCGGAGAGCCGCTGGAATTCCTCAGCACGCGTCGCCGAGGGGAACTCCGCGAGGCGACGACGATCCGTCACAATCGCTGGACCGGCTGGGATCTCGGTGAGCCGATGGCCGTCATCTGGGGCGCTGCGCGGGATCTCGGCGGGATCGCCACCTTGAAAGCCCGATTGCGTTTCGCCCTGCTCGAAAAGCACCTGACGCTGAACACCGTGAGCATGGATGCGGCGCGCATGCGGAACTTCGCGGAGCAATTGAAGCGCCACCGGCCCAAGACCTGGCTCGCCTACGCCAACTCCTCGGTCCTCTTCATCCGCTTTCTCCGCGAGCAGCAGATCGAAGGCATCTCCCCCGAGGCCGTCATCACCTCAGCGGAGATGCTCAGCGAGCAGAACCGGCGGCTGATCGAGGAGACCCTGGGTTGCCCGGTCTACGATCGCTACGGCTGCCGCGAGGTCTCCGTGATTGCCAGCGAGTGCGGCCATCGCGCCGACCACGCCATGCATCTCGCGGCCGACGTGCTCAAGGTCGAGATCGCCGCCTCTCCCCCCGGAGAGCTGGGCGCCGAGCAAGGGAAGATCATCATCACCGACCTGATGAACTTCGGCACCCCGTTCATCCGCTACCAGATTGAGGACATCAGCAGCTTCGCCCAGGGGGGTTGCAGCTGTGGGAGGACTCTGCCCCTGCTGGCCCCGGTGACCGGGAGGACAAGCGACTTTCTCGTCACGGCGGATGGCCGGGTCGTTGCGGGGACCGCACTGACGATCCTCCTTCTCGCGGAACTCCCAGGCATCGCCCGCGGCCAGCTCCTCCAGTACGAACGGGGCAAGGTCACCTTCCGCATGGTTCCCGCGGGCGATCCCAGTGTCGAAACCACGCGCGAGATCCTCGCCGCGTGCCGCGGAGCCCTCGGCGCGGACACCAAGGTCGAGGTCGAGATCGTGGAGGACATTCCGGTCACTCCCTCCGGAAAATTTCCCTTCGCCGTTTCCAAGGTCGACCCCTTCGAGGTGTTGCAGTGAGCTGGTACGGACCGCTCTTGAAGGGTTTCGTCTGGCCGCCGCTCTTGCGACGGGAGGGTCGAGCCTCGGCCCTGGTTCACGAGGCGCGCTTTCGAGAGAGTCAGTACTGGCCGCGGCAGAAGCTGCTCGACGATCAGTGGGAGAAGCTGCGGACTCTTCTGGTCCTGGCGAGCAAGCATTCGTCCTACTACCGGCGCGTATTCGAGGAGCGCGGACTGACGCCCTCGTCCTTCAAGAGTCCCGCCGACCTGGTGCTCCTGCCGCGGCTGACGCGGGCTACGATCTTCGCGGAGCAGGACTCTCTGAAGACAGGGCTTCATCCCGGCGGAGACGTGATGAAGTTTGCGACGGGCGGGACCACGGTTCGTGCGGCGACACTCTACCGGGACCAGGAGAGCTATAACATCAAGCTCGGGCTCTCCTTTCGCCACGAGGCCTGGGCCGGTCGTCGTCCTGGCGGACGGATGCTGCTCTACTGGCCGGCATCGATGGATTTCATCGAAGACCCACCCTGGCGCACCCGTTTCAAGGATCGCTTCCTGCTCGGTGAGCGCATCGTTCAGGGGGGCTTACAGACTCCGGAGAGCTTGCGCCATGGTTTCGAGGTTCTGGCCGCCTACCGGCCGGACATGCTGAAAGTCTTCCCCAACTCACTCTCTCCCTTCGCGGACTACTTCGAGGCGCAAGGGCTTGAGGCACCGCCGATCCGCGGCATCCTGTCGACGGGCGAGCCGCTCTATCCCGAGACCCGAGCAAGGTTCGAACGGGTTTTCGACTGCCCGGTCTTCGATCTCTACGCGTCCCGCGAGGTGGGGCACAGCTCCTGCGAATGCGAGGCCCACGAAGGTCGTCACATCGCGATGGAGACCTCGATTCTCGAGTTCGTCGGGCCGGACGACCAGGGGCTGCCGGCTGGCGAGCGGGGAGACATTCTCGTCACCGATTTGACCAACATGGCGTTCCCGTTGATCCGCTACGAGATTGGCGACAGGGGCTTCGCCCTCGAGGGCAGCTGCTCCTGTGGAAGGGAGCTCGCGCGTATGGGTTCTGCGGTCGGGCGCAGCGCGGACGAGGTCTTCCTTGCCAGTGGTCGGGCGATCACCGGTCATGCGTTTGGGCGCCATGTCCTGAACCGGGATGATGTTGGCGAGATACAGGTCATCCAGCGTTCGGTGGGGTCTTTTCACTTGCTGATAACGGACGATCCGCCTCCGTCCCCCGAGGCGATCGAAGGGCTCATCGCGGGCACGAGGAAGCTCGCCGGGAAGCAGGTCGAGGTGAGCATCGAGGTCGTATCGGAGATACCCCGCGAACGCTCGGGCAAGAAGCGCTACGTCAAGTGCGAACTCAGTCCGGAGGAGATCACCAGGCTACGGAGCGTCGCGGCAGGATTGTAACCGCCGCTACATTCCTGTTCATCGCTCTCGCAGCGAGCGCTTGCTGCCCCCGGAGAATCGGCTGGACCTCCCTTTCGCGTTGTTTACTTTTGTTCGTATTGAACTGAAGGCATGGCCGGGGCGCTCTGGCCCATGCACGGTCGATCGAGAGGTCCTATCGTGAACCCGTGTGGACCGTGGCACGGCGGTTGCATTGTTGTACTTCTGGTTTGGGGCCGGTGTGCCCCCCTGATCACGGGCTCCGGAGGATTGATGGGACGCATTCGAGTACAGCTTCTTGCTTGGCTGGTTCTGCTGCTGTTCGCCGTGCCGGCTTTCGGCCAGACGCATATTTCGTCCTGCCAGACTCTCTCCACCGACGGGGCCTCGTACCTGCTGACCACCGACTTGAGTTCCCCTGGTACCTGCATGACGATCAGGGGCGACAACATCACCCTTGACCTCGGTGGGCACACCATCACCTTCGACACCTCCGCGGCGGGAAACACGCGCGGCGTCTATCTCAACGGGACGAGAAACTCACGCGTCGAGAACGGCAAGGTCGTGCAGTTCTCCGGTTGCGTCGGTGAAGGACCTTGCGCCCGGGACACGGGAGTTCGTGTTAGCGGCGCCTTTGATACGCTCGTCAAGAACGTGGAGATCACGGTCCAGGGCTACGATACGTTTGGGATCTACATGTCGTCGGCAAGTTCCTCCTGCCAAGCAGGTACCGTGAACCGTCTCGAGGGCAACACCATCACCCACAACGGGACCTATCTTTCGAGCCGCGATGGGTTCTCGAGCGAGCCGATCAAGATCGAGCGGCACGCCGGACGCTTCGAGGTCATCGGCAACCGCATCCTCGCCTCGCCCCAGGCGGGTATCATGATCTACGGCTATGGGGACGAGGGGAACGGTTGCAACGATGGCTCCGAGATCGCCGATAACTACATTGATATCGACGGCGCGCTCTACGCGAATCCCGGGGGGATTCACGGATTCCATACCCCCGCTCTTCACATCCATCACAATCAGATCGTCGGTGACGGACAGGAGGGGATCCAGCTCGACGGGGCCCGCTTCCAGAAGGACGGGGCTCTGACCAGGATTCACGACAACCAGGTCGACGTCGACTGCAATTACTGGCCCCGAGGGCACTCTGCCGGCCGCGGCATCCTCCAGGGCCTGCGCCTGCGCTACACCACCGAGTACGTCCGGGTGTACAACAACACGATCAAGGTCCATGCCGATGCGGTCGATGACACGCTCGAGCGCAACACCGCCACGGGCATTCACCTGACCTGTGCCCGATGGAATGGCAGCGCGCGGACCGGAGGGTGCACGGACGTCAAGATCTGGGGCAACACGGTGGAAGCCGTGACGACCGGCTCCCTAGAGCAGGTCTACGCGATCACCATCGATGGAGTCGAGGACCAGATCACCTCCGGCGTCGAGATCTACTCGAACACCTTCCGCTCCAACGGAACGATCCTCCGCTACTTCGATCAGGGAACACTGGACAACTCAGCGGTTTTCCACGACAACCTGATGGAGTTTCTGCCGGGAGCGCGCTACAACGAGGTCACCTTCCGAGTCGATTGGTCGAACTCCGCAGCCTGGCCCATGACGCCCTCCGTGCGCGACATCTCCTTCGGCGGGGGAGCCAGCAAGAGTGACGTCGTGCTGACGGGAGGGGGGGTCTCGGGCAAGCGTTTCTCCCTGGACTGGACCCACGAGCTTCATGTTGTCGACCAGAATGGCGCGGATGTCGAGGGTGCCCTGGTGACGATGCGCGACGCGGCGGGCAGCACGGAAGGGCAGTGTACGACGGACTGCACGGGCCGCTGCTCGGTGGTCAGCCGCGAGATCACCTATTACCGTTCGGATGATCCGACCCGTTACAATCCTCATCGAGTGACGGCCACCAAGGGAGGAGATGAGGCTTCGCTTTCGGCAACCGTTGATGGACTCGGCCAGGAGAGCGAACTCGTCCTTGCCAATACCGACGATCCCGCGAACTGTGATCGGATCGCCGCCCCGACCGGACTGCACCGCAGCGACCGTCGTTAGGGCTCGCACCAGAATAGCGACCCCTTCTCGCGTCCCATCTCCGGGCCTACCTCGGCCCACGATCGATCGCGAAATCCTCGACGTCACTCTGCTGCGCCTCCGGTCTCGCTCAATCGCCCGAAGCGATTCTGATCCAAACCTGGGGGCGAGTACTGGGTGTTCTTCACAAGGGCTGAAGAACCATCCAGCATGCGGGTAGGTGGTTTTGAACCCAGGGTTCGACGGTTCCTCGTCGGTCAGGCCGGAAGAGTTCATGCAGGGCGCGGGTTGACCACAGTTCTTCCGCGCGCAACGAGGTCTGCTCCTGGCCTCCTCCTCCTCTTGTTCCTGTGGATGCGGGAGCCTATCTATTGGGTTGACATGCGGATATCCGTGTGAAGATCATCTGTGCGGGCCGTTCTCGGGACGGGAGCGGCAGGGTCATTCGAGCGGGTATCAAGGATAAGGATCGATCGAGATGCTCTACTTCCTCAAGCGCCTCTACTGGGACTTCAAGCACCGGGACACGCGCTTCCACCACATCAATGCTTTCCTGATGCGTATTCCCGGTCACTTCGGCATGGAACTGCGCGGGAAGCTGCTGCCGCGTTACTTCGCCGCGGCTGGGGAGGGGCTCCTGGTACACGAGGGCGTCCGAATTCGAGGGGTCAAGCGTCTCTCGGTGGGTTCACGGGTCGAGATCGGCGTCGACAACTTTATCCAGGCCAGCGGGGGTGTGACCCTGGGCAACGAGGTGATGATCGGACCGGGAGCTAAGATCTGGTCGATCAACCATGTCTTTGAGAACCCGGACCTTCCCATCCGCGACCAGGGTTACAACCAGGAAGACGTCACGATCGGCGATGGCGTATGGATCGGGGCCAACGCGTTCATCATGCCGGGGGTGAGGATTCCCGAGGGTTGTGTCGTCTCGGCCTGTGCCGTCGTGGCGAAGAAGAAGTACCCGCCCTACGCGCTGATCGCGGGCAGCCCGGCCCGCGTCATTGGCAATCGGAGAAAGAAGGAAGAGCCGGTCGCGACGCCCTCGTCATGAAGGAGCCGTCAACAACCAGAAAGCCGCCGCAGCTCGGCCGTCAGACCACCCTCCCGCTCCGGGAGAGTGGCGCGCGCAAGGAGAAGAAAAGAGCTTCCTGGAGAAGATCGGTCCTGTCCTATCGCGACGAGATGCCCGGCAAGGAGGTGTACTGGCTGTTGGCCTACGCCGCCTTGTATCTGGTCCGCCCCTGGGAGATCCGTCCGGAGCTCGCCGCCTTGCCGATGGAGAGGATCTTCGCACTGCTGCTGCTGGTGAAGATCTTCGTCTTTGGCAAAGCGCAGATACGCCTGCGCGGACCGGGTCTCGGACTCCTGTTCTTTGTGGGTGCACTCTTCGTGACGATGTTCGCCGGCCTCGACCTGGCCCAGAGCTGGATCATCGTCGAGAACGTGCTCAAGGTCTCCGTGTTCGGTATCTGCGTGATCGCAGGCATTCGTGGTATCGCCGATCTGCGCGCGTTTCTTCTCGGCTGGGTCGGGATTCAGTTCATCTACCAGCTCAAGGCCATCTGGGAATTCTACATCCACGGTCGTGGCTCCTACCAGATGGGGATCTGGCGCATGCGGGGCATCGAGTCCACCTTCGGCCACCCAAACACTTTCTGCGCCACGACCGTCCTGATCCTTCCCTTCGCCATCGCGCTTCTCAGGAACGAGAAGACGCAGGTCGTTCGCGCGCTCCTGTTCGCAGAGATCGTGGCGGCCGGGATCGTGATCTTCAAGACGGGCTCACGCGCAGGACTCATCGAGGTGATCCTGCTCGCGATGATCGTGCTCGTAAGCTCGAGGCATCGCTTCAAGGGCATCCTGGTGCTCTCGATCGTCGTGCCGATCATCTTCCTTGTGCTTCCCGACGACCTCAGCGAGCGCTACCGGACGATCTTCGACAAGAAGGCGAACAAGTCCGCGACCGAATCGGCGCAGGGCCGCATCGAGGGACTCAAGAAGGGGGCCAAGCTCTTCGTTGAGCGGCCCCTGGTAGGGGTTGGGCCGAACTGCTTCACGATCTCCGACCGGCGCTATCCCGGGTTCACGCTCTTCCCGGGCCTGCAACCGCACAATCTCGTCGGGCAAGTCCTGGGGGAGACAGGTCTCCTGGGAGTTCTCTCGTTCGGCATAATGGTTTTCGCGACCTTCCTCGCTCTCGTCAGGATTCGTCGCCGGGGCAAAGACAACGAGGACCCGGCCCTCCTGGCGATGGGCCAGGGCGGGCTCCTCGTCCTCTTCTTCCTGTTCATCGCGGGGACCTTCGGGCACAACCTCTACCGCTACAACTGGATCTGGTTGACAGCTCTGACCGCCGCGGCATGGAACGCTGCGGACCTTGTGTATCCGCCGAAGCAGCGGGGAGTCCTCAAGGTGAACACGATCAAGCTGGGCGGCGACAGAGGAGTTCCCCAGTGCCCCCCGTCAGAACTCAGCGGCGGCGAGGGTTGTCGAGAGCTCCCGTCCAGAACTTGAAGGCGGCGAGAGTCATCCAGAGCTCCCGTCCAGAACTTGAAGGCGGCGAGAGTCATCCAGAGCTCCCGTCCAGGACTTGACGGCGGCGAGAGTCATCCAGAACTCCCGTCCGGAACATTGCGGCGGTGAGAGTCATCCAGGGCTTTCGGTCAGAACTCAGCGGGTGATGAGGGTCGTCCAGTGACCCGCGCCATCTTCCTGGCTGTGGATCCGGAAGTCTGAGCTCTTCAGTTCATCGATCAGCGGGATCGGCTGGAACTCGCTCTCGAGACGAACGGCCTGGCCCGGAGCCGCATCGTTCAGCAGGCCCCTGACCTTCGCCAAGGGGTGCTGACCCTCCGCGAGCAGCGCCTCGACGGCAAGGGTCTCGAGGATCTCTGCCGTGGTGACCCACGCCGGGGTTTCATCGGCGCGTTTCCTCCCGTTCGCTTCTTTGCCCTCACCCTCGCCGAGGCCCTCAGGTTCGTTGTCATGGCCCTCGAGCAGGTCCTGCCCCACGTCCTTCCGGAGGCGCATGACGAGGTCCTTGGTCTCGATCCCTGCAATCCCGGCGGCCTTCTCGAGAGTGGCGAGCTTCGCGACCGTCTTGCGGAGCATCGGGACGCGCAGCTTCTCGAAGATCGGTGCGATCTCGATCAGGGTTTCTTCCAGCTGCGGATAGGCATCGAGCAGTTCGCCGACGCGGGTGAGCGGGGTGATTGGCAGCATGCCTAGCCTTCCTCCCCTGTGTCGACCCAAGCCAGCAGGCGCCGCTCGCCCTCGAGCGCGCGCAGCCGGGTCAAGTCCTGGGTCACTTCGAGGCAGCCGAGATAGTCCTTCTGCGGATTGCGTACCGCGAAGTAGCGAATGTGCACGAAGCGAGGACCCATCTGGATCCAGAACTCCGCCACGTCTTCCTTCTGGCTCCTGAAGTCGGCGAGGATGCGCTCGACGATGTGCACGCTGTGCGGGGGATGGCAGTTGTGCACTTTCCGCCCGATGATCGAGTTGGTGCGCGGGAAGACCCGGTCCGGACCTTCCGAAAAGAAGCCCACGCGATCGTCGGCGTCGACGAAGGTCATATCGAAGGGCAGGATGCCGAGGATGCTCTTCAGCTGCTCTGGAGTGACCTGTCCCGTGCCCAGCGCCACGGCCGCTGCAGCCGCCGACTCTGCGCTCGGGTCCGGCGTGGCGGGCTCGGCTGGCGAGTAGCCAAGATTCGGCTTCACCAGGCAATAGCCGTAGCGCTTACCCTCCCGGTAGATAGCCCCCCACTCGTCAGGCTCGAGCAGATCGAGGGCCGCCGGGAGGAGAATCTTCTCCTCCTTGAAGATCATCTCCAGCATCGCCGCGAGGAGGGGGGTGGCGACGTGCTCTCCGACGAGCTGCCATTCCCCGAGCCCCGCGCTCTCCTCCGCGAGGGCCTGTCGCAGCGCTCGGAGCATCTCGCGGACGTCATCGTCCTTGGCCCACATCACCTGGGACGGCCCGGCCACGCCGTGCTGCTCGAGGTGGGGGAAGACGAGGTTCTCCTTGCGGGCGTAGTGCTTCTCGATCTCCAGCAGCTTCTCGGTGCTCTGCCGCCAGCGATCGATCAGGCTCTCGAGTCCGTCCGTCGATTCCCGTCCGCTGAGCTCATCGAGGAGCTCCTGCATCTCGTCGATCGCGTGAGTGATCGCGGTGTTCTCCCGTCGGAAGGTGTCCACCGGGTGTCCCAGAGGGATCGGCGGATCGACGGGTGCGCTGAGCACCTCCCTCACGACCTCGGAGTGCAGGTCGCACATGGCCTTGATCTCGGAGGGATCCATGCCCTCCTCAATCAGCTGATGTTCCATGGCGACGATCTCGTCACTTGTCGTCTCGCTCACCAGCGCGCTGAGGCGCGCCTTGACAAATTCCGGGGTTTCTCCCGTGTGGAGGCCGGTGATGACCTGCTTGAGCTGTTCGATGCGTTTCTGACGGTTGTTGATCAGTTCGGACATATTGGCTCTCCATCGTGGGAGGGATTCGAGTGCGGATGGTCGTGAGCTTCATGCGATGTTGTCGCGCTTTGTCGGGAAGATGCACCCGATCACTATCCGTACCGGCCAAATATTGTGGATTGCCATGCGTGCCGGGAGCGCGCGCGGTACCTTCCGCAGCATGACGCCTTACAGAAAAACGGCCTGCCGCGCCGCTATTGTGCTCTTCCTGCTATCAACCTGGGTGGTTTCGACCCAGGCCCAGATCCGCGTGCTCTTCGATGCCTCACACCGCGAGAATGCCGCGAACGCGGACTGGGTGATCGATGCGGACTCCTGGGATCTCAACCAGGAGCACTATCCTTGCGGCCAGTGGGCGAACGAGGCCCACGCACAGCGTCACCCGACGCCGAGCCAGTACCTGGTGGAGCCCGACGACGCCGAGACGATCTGGACGGGCGCCTTCTCGGCCTTCGGTATCGACCTGGTCAAGCTGGGATACGAGCTCGAGTCCCTGCCGGTCGAGGGCCGCGTGAGCTACGAAGATCCCACGAACGAACAGGATCTCTCGCTCTACGACATCCTCGTTCTCCCGGAGCCCAACCTACCGTTTAGCGGGGAGGAGATCCTGGCGATCCGGGACTTCGTCCAGGACGGGGGCGGGCTCTTCTTTATCGCCGACCACCAGAGCTCCGACCGGGACTGCGACGGCCATGATTCGCCGCACATCGGAAACGATCTGATGGGGGTCGTCATCAGCGGCGGCGTGATCACCGACGCCGGGCTTTTTGGAATCGTTTTCAACGTCGAGGAGATCGCCGGGCTCGGGGATGCTGACTACTGGTTCACGGATGGCGTGGACGACAACGTGTCGCCGGACCTCGACGATCCGATCATCCACGGGCCCCACGGGGATGGAAGCGGGGGACTCGGCCTCTTCGGCTCGACGGCAATGACCCTCGACAGCGGTGCTAACGCCACCGTACACGCGCACATTTGGAAGAGCGATGCACCCGAGCAGGGCGATCAGAGAGTGACCTTTGCCACGGCATGGTACGGACTCGGACGCATCGCCTGCATCGGGGACTCGTCTCCCGCCGACGACGGTACCGGCGACACCGGCGACAGCCTCTACGACGGTTGGGACAAGGCCTCCGGCGGCGTCGCCAACCGTGAGATCCACCTGAACGCGATCGCGTTTCTCGCCGACGCGCCCGCGGACGAGACGCCCCCCGCCAAGGTCCAGGACCTCCTCGCAACACCCCTGAGTGGAAGCAGCGTCCGGCTGGAGTGGACGGCGCCGGGTGACGACGGCAACAGCGGCCGCTCCCAGAGCTACGACATCCGCCGCTCATCCTGGCCGATCCTCACGGACGCCGAGTTCGAGGTGGCCACAGCCCTCGACGGCGAGCCGTCTCCCTCGGTTGCCGGTACCCCAGAGAGCTGGACGGTCACCGGTCTCGACCCGGAGACGAGCTACTGGTTCGCCCTCGTGGCCCTCGATGATTTCTCGAACGTTTCGGAACTCTCGAACTCCAGCGCAGCCACCACCGGAGACGCGGGAAGCGGCGGAGCTCCCGGGGCGGATCACCTCGTGATCAGCGAGGTGCAGACGCGGGGCGTCTCCGACCACAACGACGAGTTCATCGAGCTGTTCAACCCCACGGACCATGCGGTGGATCTCTCCACCTGGAGCGTGCAATACAAGAGTTCGAGCGGCACGACCTACTTGAAGTTCGATCTTCCTGTGGCGGCATCGATCGCAGCCTACGGCTACTACTTGGTCGCGCGCCCCGAGTACACCGGCAGCGTGACGCCCGATGCCGAGCAGAGCGTCTTCTTGATGGGGGCCTCCGGCGGCCACGTCTTCCTCGTGGATGAGCAGCAGGGCCTCGGCAGCTGTACCGACTCGTCGATCATCGACAAGGTCGCTTGGGGATCGGGCAACTGCCCGGAGGGCCGTACGGCCATCGCGCATGGAGCAGGGGAGTCCATCGAGCGCGCCCCGGGTGCCACGGATCCGGAGTGTGGCAACGGAGAGGACAGCGATGATAACGAGGCGGACTTCGACGTGCGGCAGCCGGCCGACCCGCAGAACAGCAGCCAGAGCGAGGGACCCTGCGGGCCAGGCGGACTTGGCCCCGTGGGCGACTCGCTCGTTCTCGGGAGCTCCGGAGAGGACTCCCTCGACTGGGCCTCCTCTGTCGGCGCGGCGACCTACAAGCTTCGCCGCTCACCACAGGCCGACTTCATGCAAACCCACCCCGTCCCCGACGACACCTGGCTCCTCGAGCAGCTCCCGGGCACGCACACCGTAGATCTCGCCCAGCCAGATCCCGACGGCGCGTTCTACTACTTCGTCAACGCGGTGGGCACCGAAGGCGCCGAGTCTGCGAACTAGCCGGATCAGCCCGGGATCCCCTGGAATTCATTGACCCACGGCCCAGTTGTTTTGGGAATATGCTCGAATTATCGGTGGCGCGAGACGGGTTCTCCGTTCGCGAGCTTCGTGTGTCCATGGGCTCCGGGACCATCACCCAGGTTGATTAACGTTCCCGAGAATATGCTCGAATTATCGGTGGCGCGAGACTGGTTTCTCCGTTCGCGAGCTTCGTGTGTTCATGGGCTCCGGGACCATCACCCAGGTTGATTGACCTTCCCGGCGCACCCATGTGGGCAAAGTGGCAAATAACCACTCCACAGGCTCCCCGACGCATAATTTTTGCGCTACACTGACGTGTCCATATCTGTGGACATATGATGCGAACCCTGTGAGCTACCTGTGGACCGATCTCCTACCAGCCAATCCTTGAGCGAGTGCCCCCGTGATCGGGCGGGCTCTTATCTGCGGGGTCTTCGCAACGACCGCGGGCTTAGTGTGCGCAGGCTGGCAGGATCTTCGAGGGACACGTCGTCCGGATTCGAGAAGAGTTATGTAGCCAAGCTCGAGGCGGGGAACATTCCTGTCCAGGTGCAGAAGTTCCTTACCTACATGCGCTTGGTGGGCGCCAGTGTCGATTACCTCAGCGAGTGCCTTGAAACGGCTGTCCCTGTCTCGCCTCAGGTCGTGGAACTCGGAGTAGACGAGCTTCTCTCTCATGTGAAGGAATGTGTCAGGACAGGGGATCACGAGCAGGCGATGAGGTGGGTTTTCTCGGCTCTTGAGCGCTTCGAGCCGGATGATGTTTCTTCGGAGAAGGTGACCCTCCTCAGGGCCGGCGGAATCGTGGCCAAGCACATGAGTCTCTGGGAACTCGCGAAACGATTTGCGGAGGATTCCCTTAACGTACCGGGGATCACGCGTCTCGAGCGCGCGAAGACACTCCTTCTCTTGGCCGAGGTCTACTCGGCGATGGGCCAGCCGGAAAGCGCGAAGATTCATCTCCAGCAGATTGGAGAGGCAGAACTCCGAGCCAACCAGAAGCTCCGCCGAGGCTTTCATCATAATTATGGCCTCGTCCTGCTGGACTCGGCGCGACCGGAAGACAGGCAGGAGGCGGAGCTTTCGCTGCGCCTGGCTCTGGAGGAGTACGAGAAGAGTCAGGAGAACTTGCCCGATCACGTCTGTGTGCTGGTGGTGCTGAGCCGGGCCAGTCTCGAAGCGGGTCAGCTCGACCAGGCTAAGAGCTACATCGAAGACGCTCTTGAGCGTGCAGATGCTGCAAATGATGAACGAGGCTGGCAGCGTGTGCTGATTGCGCAGGGACGGGTTTGTGCGGCGCGCTTGCGGATGGACGAGGCCTACGCTCATCTGAGCGAGGCAGTGAAGCGCTCGCGTCGGGCGAACAACACGACCAACTGCTTCGAGGCGCAGCTCGAATTGCTTGCGGTCTGTATCTCGCTCGGACGCCAGAGCGAGGCGGAGCGCCTGCGTGCAACGCTTCGTCGGCAACAGCATCGCGTTCGACTGGATGCGGCATCCATGCAGAAGTCCCGTCGTCTCTTGGGCGATGGCGGCGCAACAGGAGGGAGCGTATGAGGGGCACTCCTCTGCTGTCGCGCGTTTCCCTTCTCCTCCTGCTCGTCAGCCTGTTTTCTTTGCTGTCCCCGGTGCAGGCTGACACTCAGGCGGCCATCGCGACGAATCCCGAAACCGGGAGGGTCGAGAAGGTCTGGCCCGAGTGGGACGGCAACGACTACGAGATTCACTGGGCCGAACACATCAACGGTGAGTGGGCCCATGAGGCGGTTCTCACCGACAACGACGTCGACGACGTCGCTCCGCACCTTAGTCACAACGCGGGCGGTGCGACGGCCGTCGTCTGGAAGCAGGGCGGTACGGTATCGCGCATCTACTACCGCGCGAGAAAGCAGGTCTCAGGGACGTGGACGTGGCAGAGTGCCGCGACCCCGATCAGCGGCACAACCTACAACGCGTCCGCGCCCTGGATCTGCTTCGATTCCTCAGGCGATCCTTTCGTCGCCTATCGCGAGACAGGATCTGGCAGCAGCACACGGGTGATGAGTGGCGGTGGGGATGGGACGGACCCCTGGGATCCGGGATTTGCGCCGGTCTTGGTCTCAACGACGAGCTACACCGACAATCTCCACCTCTCGGTACGTGCAGAGACTACTCATGTCTGGGTCGATTGGGTCGATTCGAGTACGCAACTCGCCTACTCGGAATGGGACACAACCAACGGCTCTTGGGGAACTCTCGCGTCCGAGAACTACTCCGGTGCGTCCGACATTCAGCCAGGAAAGGAACGCATCAGGAGCGCTATCACAGAGTGAAGACGCTGCGGGCGCGCCCAAAGGGGGGGCGCAGTGGCTCGGAGAAACGGACCGTGGCCCCGAGTCACGTCTTCGGTTGCGGTCCATTCATTCGACGTCCGGGCTCCCCTGGGAGGGATGGTTCCCTCCCGACAGGTCTTGAGAGCCCTTCGGCCGACATCCCTTGACGACGAGGGACATGAGTCTCTCGGCGCGTCTCGAACGCGGTCACTTCGTCTCGCGCCGTCGAGCCGTCACGAGTGGCGCCGGCAGAGTCGTCGCGAGGCGTCGGATGGGTGGGGGACTGGTCTCACTCTTCCGGGGTAGAGACAGCGCTATGACCCCGAAGAGCGGGAGGACTGCGACGCCCGGTTTCTTGGAGAAGAGGATGCCCGCAAGGAAGAGTGCGGATCCTGCCAGAGCGATCCAGGATCCCGATCGGAGCTGACGAGCGAAGGCGATCAGGCTGGCCAGCAGAAAGGCGGGCATCATCAGATCGGAACGCCCCGAGGCCCAGGTGACGGACTCAACACGAACCGGGTGCAAGGCGAAGAGCAGGCCGCTGGCGCCGCCCATGGCAAGTGCGCGGGCCGGGTCGAAGGAAGCGAATCCACTCAGGAGGACGGTGAGTCCTGCAAAGAAGGCGCTGACGAGGGCGTGCAGCCCCACGCTTGTCCGGAAAGAACGCGGGAGTTCCGACTCCAGCTCGAGGCCACCCGCCTCGAGCGCTCCGCCGTGGCCGCCCCCCCACGAGCAGGCCGACGAGGATCGCAGCGACGAGCATCACAGGTGGCGAGTGAACAGAGAGCTTCAACGCGGACCTCCGAGGACCTTGCACAGGGATTCCAAGCTCGACAATGGACTCCGTGAGTTTCCCTTGCCACCAACGCTGCCGCTCCCCCGGACGCTCGGGGCTGGTAGCAGAGGCTCGTCAAGAATAACGACAAACTAGGGTCTGAGCAGAGTAATAGTTCGCAATAGCCTGGGACTATCCGGAGTGATTCAGATGTGACTCAAGGACTGGCTTCTTGTCAATGTACACGTATGATCCCGACTTGCCGTTCCGTCTGTAGGGAACAGATTCCACCACAGGGAAGCAATGGAACACACCGGGAGCTGCTGCGGGGGCGCTTCGGGCGTGAGATGTCCCGTTCTGTCGTGTTGGACGAGAGAGCGGCCCACGAGGGGTATGCAAGCCATGATGAAGATCGCAAACGCCGTTCTGCTGTCCGCAATCCTGCTCACAAGCGTGGGCTTCGCTACGCCCGCCCTGGCCCAGGTCGGAATCACGATCACGAGCCCCGCGGATTACGTCGAAGGAACGCTCGAGCTGTCCCCGGCGACCATGCCCTACATCGACCGCTCCTATCCCTATACAGCCGCGCCCGAGTTCTACCTTTCGTTGCAGACGGTCCGCACGGCCAATCGGGACCGCTGGGACGAGAGCGAAGATTACCTGGTCTTCGAGGTTGACCGTCCGGTGACGGTTTACCTGCTCTACAGTTCCGAGGCGGCGAGTGCGCCAAACTGGGTGGCGAGCACCTTCACCCAGAACGGTGATCAGATTTCCCGGAACTACCACACCTGGAACGTCTGGCAGCGGGACTACCCCGCGGGCCAGGTCATCCTCGGCGGGAACATGGCCCCCGGCGCGGTGGCCATCGAGGGCGGCAGCATCGCAATGTTCAGTGTCGTGGTGGCCGAAGCCGACGAAGCGCCTGGGAATCGCCCGCCCGCCATCACCTCCGTCCCGGTGACCACGGCGACCGAGGGCGTGCTCTACACCTATGACGTGGAGGCCAGTGATCCCGACGCGGGTGATGTCCTCACCTACTCCCTCGACACGGCACCCAGCGGCATGATCATCGATGGCGCGAGCGGCCTGATCGAATGGACACCGGACGCCAGCCAGGTTGGAGATCACGCGGTAACCGTCCGCGTCGAGGATGGCGAGCCCCTCGCGGACACCCAGTCCTACAACGTGACGGTCTCTCCCGATACACCCGTGGATGACCTGGTGATCACGATCACCGCCCCCGCCGACTACACGGAGGGCACGCTGGAGATTTCTCCTGCGACACGCCCCTATATCGACCGTTCCTACGTCTACATCGCGGCGCCCGGCCACTACCTGGGACTACCGACCGTCCAGACCGCGAACCGCGACCGTGCGGAGACGACGACCGACTACCTGCACTTCGAGATCAACAAGGCCTGCATCGTCTACGTCCTCTACAGCTCGGAGGCTGCCAGCGTACCCGCCTGGCTCTCAGGCAGCTTCACGCAGAACGGCGACCAGGTCTCCCGCAACTACCACACCTGGAATGTCTGGCAGCGCCGTTACCCGGTGGGCGAGGTCGTCCTCGGTGGCAACCGGGCACCCGGCGCCGAAGCCATCGCCGGTGGTGCGCTCGGCATGTTCAGCGTGGTCGTCGAGGAGGCGCTTGGCCCGGCAGCAGAGTTCAGCGCCACACCCCGGAGCGGAGATTTGCCTCTCGAAGTGAGCTTCACCGACGAGTCCGATGGGAACGTGACGACCTGGTCCTGGACCTTCGGCGATGGCGAGATGAGTACCGAACAGAACCCGGTGCACAGCTACGCCGAGGCTGGCAGCTATACCGTGACGCTCGAGGTCAGCGATGCCGACGGGAGCGACACCGTCACGAAGACGGATTACATCAGCGTCGTGGATCCCGCGCTCAACCAGCCGCCGGTCATCAGCTCGACTCCGGTCACGACCGCCGAGGTGGATAGCGCCTACAGCTATGACGTGGAGGCGGACGATCCAAACGCGGGGGATACGCTGACCTACTCTCTCGACATCTCACCGAGCGGCATGGTGATTGATTCGGTGAGTGGCCTGATCAGCTGGACTCCCACCGCGAGCCAGGTGGGAGACCACGCCGTCACGGTACGCGTCGAGGACCAGGAGGCCGCGGCCGACACGCAGAGTTACACGGTCACCGTCACCGACGATTCAACCCCCGTCGCTCTGGAGATCACGATCCTCAGCCCCGCCGACTACGTCGAAGGGACGCTCGATCTGCATCCCGCGAGTCGACCCTACGTGGATCGCTCCTACGTCTTCACCGCGGCTCCGGAACGCTATATCGGCCTGCCGACCGTGCGGACGGCAAACGCGGATCGTGGCGAGACCAGCTTGGATTACCTGCGCTTCGAGGTGAACAAGACTGTCAACGTTCTCGTCTGCTACAGCACCCAGGCGGCGAGCGTGCCGGACTGGCTCAGCAGCCGCTTCACGCAGAACGGCGACCAGATCTCTCGCAACTACCACGACTGGAATGTCTGGGAGGCGCGCTTCGCGCCGGGTGAGATTGTTCTCGGTGGAAACAGCGCCCCTGGAGCGAGCGCGGTGGCGGGCGGTACGATCGCGATGTTCGCTGTCGTCGTGGAAGAGAGCAGCGGCCCGGCCGCGGCCTTCTCGGGAACGCCGCGAAGTGGAAACCTGCCCCTCGAGGTGAGCTTCACGGATAGTTCTACCGGCCCGGTGGACAGCTGGTCCTGGACCTTCGGCGACGGCGGGATGAGCACCGAGCAGAACCCGGTCCACAGCTACGCCGCCGCGGGCCTCTACACGGTGACGCTTGACGTCACAGGAGCCGAAGGATCTAACACCAAGACCGAGACCGACTACATCGAGGTGATCGATCCGAACGTGAACCAGGCGCCCGAGATCACCTCGGCTCCGATTCTCTCGGCCGTCGTCGACACGCTCTACAGCTACGACGTGGACGCCGAGGATCCGGACGCCGGTGATGTGCTGACCTACTCGCTGGATACGGCGCCGGTGGGCATGGTCATCGATCCGGCGAGCGGCTTGATCGAGTGGACTCCCGATCTCTCCCAGGTCGGTGACAACGATGTCGTGGTTCGCGTCGAGGACCAGGATCTCGCGGCGGATACCCAGAGCTTCACGATCAGCGTGAGCGATGGCTCTGAGCCGCTACCTCTCGAGATCACCATCCTCACCCCGGCAGACTACGCCGAGTCGGAGCTCAGGCTCGCGCCGGGCGCGTCGAAGACCTACATCGACCGCTCCTATGTCTTCACCGCAGCCCCCGAGCGTTTCGTCGGCATGGCGGTGATCCAGACGGCGAATCGCGACCGGCATGAGAGCTCCGAGAACTACCTGAGCTTCGAGGTCAACCAGGCCGTCAACGTCTACGTGGCCTACAGCACCCAGGCCGCGAGCGCCCCGGACTGGCTGAGCGCGAGCTTCACCCAAATCGGCGAGCAGGTCTCGCGGACCTACCACAGCTGGAACCTCTGGCAGGCGCGCTACGGCGCGGGCACCATTGTCCTTGGTGGCAACGAGGCCCCCGGATACGAGGCCGTCTCCGGCGGATCCATCGGGATGTTCGTGGTGCTCGTCGAGCCGGCGGGCGGCCCGGCTGCGGACTTCTCGGCGACGCCGCTGAGCGGATCGACCCCGCTCGAGGTGAGCTTCACCGATCTTTCCGATGGCAACATCTCGAGTTGGGCCTGGGACTTCGGGGATGGTGGAAGCAGTGACCTGCAAAACCCGACCCATACCTACTCCAGCGAGGGAAGCTACACCGTCACGCTGAGCGTGGACGGGGCTGACGGAGCGGATTCGCTCGTGCGGACGGACTATATCCACGCAACCGACCCCGCGAACAACGAAGCACCGACGATCACCTCGACACCGGTCACCTCGGCGATCGTCGGCGAGCTCTATACCTACGATGCCGAGGCGACGGATCCGAACGGTGACACCCTGACCTGGTCGCTGGATACGGCGCCGGTTGGGATGAACATCGATTCGGTGACGGGAGTCATCGACTGGCGTCCCGACGCAGGACAGGTCGGCGACCATCAGGTCGTCGTGCGGGTGGAGGATCCGCTGGCTGCCGCAGACACCCAGAGCTACACCGTCACGGTCAGTGAGGCGTCCTCCAGCCAGGAGCTGACGATCACGATCCTCACACCGGCGGACTACCTCGAGTCGACCCTCGAGATCGACCCCGCGACCAACCCCTACATGGATCGCGCCTATCCCTTCACCGCCGCGGGGGAGCACTACATCGGCCTGCCCGTGGTGCAGACGGCGAATCGCGATCGCTACGAGGATTCCGAAGACTACTGTACCTTTGAGGTCAACAAGCCGGTGTGGGTCTATGTCCTCTACAGCACCGAGGCGGAGACGGCTCCCGACTGGCTGGAGCTCAACTTCACCAAGACCAACGACCAGATCAGCCGCCGTTATCACACCTGGAATGTCTGGAAGCGCCAGTATCCTGCCGGGGTGGTAACCCTCGGGGGCAACGAAGCTCCGGGCCTGGTCATCCAGGAGGGCGGCTCGATCGGCATGTTCAGTGTGGTCCTCGAGGAGCTCGAGGTCCCGTTCGCTGACTTCAATGCGGTCCCCGTGGCGGGAGCCCCACCGCTTGCCGTGGCCTTCGAGGACAGGTCGACCGGTGGGATCAACAGCTGGCTTTGGACCTTCGGTGATGGAGAAACCAGCAGCGAGCAGAACCCCGTACACACCTACAACGAGCTCGGGCTCTACACCGTGACCCTCGACGTGAGTGGCTACGCCGGTTCGGACAGCCGCACGCGCACGGAATACATCAACGTCACCAACGATGAGATCAACGAGTCACCGCAGATCACGTCATCGCCGATCACCCAGGCCATCGCAGACGAGCTCTACAGCTACGACGTGGAGGCCACGGATCCGAACGCCGGGGATCTTCTCGAGTACTCTCTCGACAGCTCGCCTTCGGGCATGACGATCGACAGTGCGTCCGGCCTGATCCAATGGACGCCGAATTCCGGGCAGGTCGGCTCCCACGAAATCGTCGTGCGGGTCCAGGATGGTGGAGGGCTCTACGACACCCAGGCCTACTCGATTCTCGTCGATGTGGCGCGCGTGCCTTGGATGCACGCCTTCTGGGACCATCGCCAGATGCTCACGATCGACAATCCCTGCGGGGAGGTTCAGAGCGGGAAGCCTGTCCGTATCGATCTGGACTCGACTTTCGATTTCTCACGTGTCGCCGCGGACGGTCATGACCTGCGCGCGACCCTCGATGACGAAATCACCGAGATTCCCCTGTGGATCGAACACTGGAACGCCGACGCGCAGAGTGCGACGGTCTGGGTGCGCCTGCCGACGCTGCCTGCGGACGGCACCTCGATCTACTTCTACTCCGGATACGAGGAGGCCCAGGCGCGCGTCCGGGCTGCGAGCGTCTTCGATCTCTACGATGGCTTCGAGACCGATCCTCTCGGCCGCGTGGCGGCCGGCGAGCGAGACAATCCCGGCCAGTGGTCCCGGGTGGGCGAGGCCTCGCTCATTGAGTCCGGCGCTCCGGGTAGCTGGGATGCCTCCGGCGTGCGGGTCACCAGCGTCATCTGGGACGAGGATGAACTCGAGTATCGTGCCTACTACGAAGGTGTCTCGGACAGTGGCGATCAGCGCATCGGCGTCGCCTTCTCGCCGGACGGCGAGCGCTGGACCACCTGGCGCGATGGCTACCTGCTCGCTCCCGATGCGGGCAGCTGGGACGAGAGCGGCCTCTACGCACCGGTGGTCTGGCGGGAAGGTCCCGCGGACTACCGCATGCTCTACACCGGTGCTGGAAGCTCCGGGCGCCAGATCGGCCTGGCCACATCGCCGGACGGCCTGGTCTGGACGAAGAGCGTGGACAACCCGGTCTTCAACGATCCTGACTGGGCGCACGGCGACACGAACGGTGGCGGTGTCATCCGCGTCGACGGCGAGTACCTGATGTGGTACGCAACCGGCGGCTCTGGTGAGTCGGGAATCGCCGTGTCGACGGATCTCGTCAGCTGGAGCCCGTACCAGCCGGCGCCGATCTTCCCCAGCGGCGGCCTGCCGCAGGAGCGGAGCTGGTCCCGGGTGGCGTCGCAGACGTTCCGCCATGGCAGCGACTACTACGTCTTCGTGAACGCCAGCGACGAGAGTGGCGCCCACGGCGAAGTCGATCTCTACCGCTCCTCGAGTCCCTACTTCCCGGATGCGGATCGCCACTTCGTGCGCACCGTGCACGTTCCGGGCCCGGAAGGCGAGTGGGACTCGTCTCACAGCGGCCCCTTGATGGTCGTCACTACGGGTATCGAGGCGCTCGCACTCCACGACGGACAACTTCGCGCGTACTACGCGGGCCGGAGTCCTGCCGGCATCTGGAGCTCAGGCCAGCTGAGCGAGGGCGATCTCGATGTGGCGCTTTCCGACGCTGCCGCCGCGACGACCTCCCTGGGCTGGGTGTTCAGCGCGAACGCCGCGACAACTCAGCTCGAAGCGCGGGGCGGGACGAAGTCCGTACGCCTCGCCGACGCGGATCCAGCCCTGAGCGAGGACGCTGTGGCCACCTTTGCCGGCCAAGGCGAGGGCCGGGTCGCTGCGTGGATGAGGCGTTCGGGTGCGAGCAACGGAGCGTTCGACCTGCGTCTCTTCGACGGCAACGACTTTGCCGCGTCTGCAGGTTTCGGAGCGGACGGCTACTTCCAGTTCTGGAACGGGTCGAACTTCTCCACCACCATTCCCTGGTCCAGTGATGAGTGGTACCTGGTGGAGATCTTCTTCGACACGCTGATGAGCACCTACGACGTCACGATCTTCGATGCCAACATGGTGGAGCTGGGGAGCTACACCGATATCGGCTTCGAACTGCCGGTCACCAGCATCAACAAGGCGTCGCTCTGGACCAGCGAGGGTCTCGTCGAGGATGTCTTCTTCGATGACTTCCGCGTGGAGGCCTTCTGCGGAGCCGACCCGGCGGGGACCCTGGGTATCGAGGAGGATCAGCCGCCGCTCGAGTTCGCGCTCACGCTGCTCGACTTCCCCGAGGGGTACTACACGAGCACGGTCTCACTCTCCCCGGACAACAAGTACACCTACTTCGATCGATCCTACATCTTCGAGGCTGCGCCGCCCGAGTATCTCGGTCTGCCATATATCGCGACCGCGGTGCGCGATGACCTTGCGGACGACGAGGAATGGATCACCTTCCACGTCAACCGTCCGGTGACGGTCTATGTCGGCTACTCCAACACCCAGGTGGCGAAGGCCCCGAACTGGATCAACCATCACTATCAGGAAAACGGCAAGGAGGTCAGCCGCACCTTCTGGACCTGGCAGGTCTGGGAGCGGGAGTTCCCCGCGGGTCGCATCGTCCTCGGCAGCAACGCTGCGGCAGGAACCGTGGAAGGGCACATCACCAACTACACGGTGATCATCGAGGAGCGCACGAAGCCATGATCCCCGATTCTAGCCGCGGATCCCGCTAGACGTGAGTTCCGGCATCAAGGGGGAGGTGAAGCTCCTCGCGAAGCACTCTGCGATCTACGGGGTCGCGCGGATCCTCGATCGCGCGATCGGTTTCTTCATGATCCCGGTCTACACGCGCTTCCTCGCGCCCGCCGACTACGGCGTGCTCGAGTTGATCTACATGACGGTCAGCCTGATCGGGATGGTCGTCGGCGTCGGCATCACCTCGGCCGTCACACGCTTCTACTTCGACCACAAGGACGAAGAGAAGCGGAACGTCGTGATCTCGACGGCGATCATCGCCTACGGCGGCATGGTCGGTTTGATCGTGCTCCTGCTCCTGCCGTTCGGGGGCTTCGTCGGGCGCGTCGTCTTGCAGTCCGACGATGGATCCCGCTTGATCCTCGTCGCGCTGATCACGATGGCGGCGGACATCGTGTTCTCGATCGTCCTCGCCTACCTGCGCGCGCAGCATGCGTCACTCAAGGTTACCGGGATCACCCTGACCAAGACTGTTCTCACGCTGAGCCTGAACATCTACTTCCTCGTCTTCCTCGAGATGGGCGTGTTTGGGATCCTGCTGGCCTCTCTGGTGGCCAACCTGCTCTTCGCCACGGGGATGGTCATCGATACGCTGCGCCGCACAGGAATGCGCATCGATTTTCCGCTGATGGTGGAAATGCTGCGTTTCGGTGGGCCCCTGATCCCGTCCAACGTCGCGGCGTACCTGGTGCACAGTTCGGACCGCTACTTCATCGGGCACTACGTTGCGGTCTCCCAGGTCGGGATCTACTCGCTGGGTTACAAGTTCGGCTCGCTGATCAACCAGCTCGTCAATGCGCCGTTCACCCAAATCTGGAATCCGCGGCGCATCGAGAAGTTCGATCAGGGTGATGTCGAGAAACACTTCGCGAAGATTTTCACCTACTTCTGCACGCTGAACGTTTTTGCGGCGCTGATGCTCTCGCTGCTCTCGAGAGAGCTGATCCAGGTCATGGCGGCGCCAGAGTACTGGGATGCCTACAAGGTCGTGCCGATCATCGCGCTGTCCTACGTCATCTTCTCGTTCCACTACCACTTCAACATCGGCATCCTCGCCAAGAAGAAGACGAAGTTTATCGCCTATACCAACGTCCTCAACGGCGGCTTGAATCTCGTCTTGAATATCGCACTGATCCCGAGATTCGGTGTCTGGGGTGCCGCCTGGGCGACGCTCTTCTGTTTCACTTTCAAGATCACGCTGACCTACATCTTCTCGAACCGCCTCCACCCGATCCTGGTGGAGTGGCGTCGCGTGATCACGGTCTTCCTCGTCGGAGGCGTGGTCTACGGGGCTGGCGTCCAGATCGACTTGGGCTCGATTTGGCTCAACGCTCCCGCCCACGCGGCTGCAGGACTTGGTATGCCGTTGCTGCTGGTCGTGGCGCGTTTCTTCTCCCAGGAAGAGCTGGCGTTGGGCCGACGTCTCCTGTTCTCCAAGCTGGGCCGTGGTGCGGCGGGGCAGGGTGCGTAACGCGGGGAGGCGATGGGCCGCTCGAAAGCGGCGAAGGAGCGAGCCATGACACCCGATGGCGACAAGATGCTGGGAATTTTTGGCGGAATGGGAGCGGAGGCGGGTGCCATGACCTACCAGCGCCTCGTCCGCAGCACGGCAGCCGCGACCGATCAGGAGCACATCCCCACGGTGGTCTACGGGGCGACGACGGTGCCGGACCGCACCCAGGCCATCCTGGGGAGCGGCAAGCCCTGTGTTGACGCTCTCGTCGACGGTGTCCGCTTTCTCGAGCGCTGTGGCGCAGACGTTGTCATCGTCGGTTGCATCACCGCCCACCACTACATCGAAGAGATGCGCGGCGCGGTGTCCTGCGAGATCCTCTCCGCCGTCGAGGAGACGGTGCAGGTCATCCGTGAGCGAGCACCGGACGCGCAACGCATCGGTCTTCTGGCGACCACGGGCACGATCGCCAGCCGGATCTTCCAGTCCGCCCTGGAGCGCGAGGGACTCACGCCGGAGATTCTCGACCCGCGCGATCAGGCGCGCTGGGTCATGGAAGCGATCTACGGCGAGCACGGCATCAAGAGCGGGGAGGAGGGGCCCGGCCGTCAGCTGATGCTCAAGGCGGCAGCGGAGCTGATGGATCGTGATGTCGACGGTCTGATCGCCGGCTGCACCGAGATCCCTCTCGCGCTATTCCCCGAGGACTGTAGCGTCCCGCTCTTCGATCCTCTGGACGCCCTGATCGCCGCGGCGGTCAGGGCCTGTGGCCGCAAGCTGCGGGATTCGGCCGGGGGAGGCCCCGCGTTAAACTGCTGTCAACACTCCTCGGTAAAAAATTAACTAGAAGTGCCGTGGAGTTATTGGTCCTTGCGCGATCCTAAGTTCCAGCGTATCTATAGATTGCTACAGGAACTGACATGTCAGTCTAGAGGGGCGCGGCATCTCGGTTTCCGGCTCATGCGTGGGGAGGGCGCCGAGGATGAGGAGGGGTCATCGTCGTCAGGCTGTGCTGGATGCTGCCCGGGTTGTGTTCGCCGAGCGCGGCTATCACGCGGCCTCCGTTGCGAACATCATTGAGGAAGCACGGATCGCCAGGGGTACCTTCTACCTCTACTTTGAAAGCAAGAGGGCCGTCTTCAGCGAACTGGTGGACCAGTTCCTGGCGGCTCTGCGGAACTCCGTCAAGGGCCTGAAGATCGGTCGCGAGGAGAATCCGCCCCATGAGCAGCTCCGCGCCAACTTCTCCCGCGTGCTTGCCCTGCTGGGGGAGGAACCGGAGATGGCGGTCATCCTCCTCGACCATGCCCATGGGTTAGATGAGGAAAGCGACCGGAAGCTGCTCGAGTTCTACGACCAGATGGCTCACGGTCTCGAGCGGGCCCTCGAGGCGGGACGCGCTCTCGGCCTGGTCAGCATCGAAGACACCGAAATCGCCGCTCGCGCCGTCCTTGGTGGGCTCAAGGAGGTTGTTCGTTTCCTGACGATCCATGGGGGAGAGCCCCGTGATCACGAGCGCCTGGTTGACGATCTACTCCGGGTGACTTTGCGCGGCGTGCTCGATGGCCCGATGAAGCAACTGCTCGAGCCGGTTCTCTCGCCCCTGCCATCGTTGGACGTGGAAGACGAGGAGACGGGCGCCGGAGACGAACGATGAGCGTTCGGCCCGAGCCTCCGCCCCGAGCTCACGGGGGAATGCCGCCTCCTCCGGATAGCGTGATCGATGCCCATCTCGAGCGAGAGCGGCAGCGTCTGCTGCGGGAGGCGGGTCTCGCCTCGTCGCCTCCCCAGCACTTGCGTAAGCTCGCCGAACACCCCTTTCTCGAGGAGGAACGCGATTCGGTCACGATCCTGACCGGGGGGTTCTCGCGGCATCATGACCTCTTTCTGCGCGCCGGTTTCCAGGGCCTCGGCTACACCAGGACCGAGCTCGTTCCAACGCCGACCAAGGCCGACTTTCAAGCAGGCAAGGAGTACGGCAACAACGGCCAGTGCAGCCCGACCTACTTCACCGTGGGTGCCCTGGTGAACTACCTGAAGCGGCTCAGGGACGAGGAAGGCCTGTCCACCGAGACGATCGTGAGGGACTACGTCTTCGTCACGATGGGGGCCTGCGGCCCCTGCCGCTTCGGCATGTACGAGTCGGAGTATCGCCTCGCCCTGCGCAATGCGGGCTTCGAGGGATTCCGCATCGTGCTGTTCCAGATCAAGGGCGGTGTGCACCAGGTCAACGGCCAGAAGCCGGGGATCGCGTTCGACCTCGACTTCTTCCTCACCTTCGGCAACCTGGTCATGCTTGCCGACCTCGTCAACGAGGTGGCGCGCCAGATTCGCCCCTACGAAGTGGTCCCGGGCCGGACGGATCGCGTCTTCGAAAAGGTGCAGGAGAAGATCCAGGCCGGGCTCCGTGAGCTCAGCCTTCATGTCGAGCGCCCGAGTGCCCCCGCGCGACTCCTCGCCCCGCTTCTCCCGCTCAAGGACTCCGCTGAGGTCGATAAGTTCCTGGCGCAGCTGCGCTCACAACACTTCGTTTCGATCCTCGAAGAGTGTGCACGCCTGATCGACGAAGAGATCGAGGTCGACTACACGAGGCCGCGTCCCAAGGTAAAAGTCACTGGTGAATTCTGGGCCACGCTGACAGAGGGTGACGGGAACTACAACATGTACCGCTACCTCGAGAGCCAGGGTGCGGAGGTGGCAGCCGAGCCGATCACGACCTGGATCACCTTCCTGGTTTCCCAAGCCCGGGTCTACGCAAAGGACGCCAAGGGTCTCGCCAGTGCCGAGGTCGAAGGGGGTTTCGCTCGTCTTCGCGCACGGGCGGGGGAAGAGCTCCAGCACCACAAGCGCATGCTCGTTCTTGGAGTCACAGAGAGGATCCTCAAGCGTGAGTACGATCGCCTGCGCGCCGCCCTTGGCGGCACCGCGAACCAAAGCGCGGATCACGACGAACTCCGGCGTCTCGCCCACTCCTTCTACAACTCGCGCTCGCAGGGCGGGGAGGGGCACATGGAGGTCGCCAAGACCATCTACTACTCGAGTCGCGGCCTGGCGCACATGGTGCTCAGTCTCAAACCCTTCGGTTGCCTGCCATCCACGCAGTCGGACGGCGCACAGGTCGCCGTGCTGGCCCAGTATCCACAGGCGACCTTCCTGCCGGTCGAAACCTCCGGCGAAGGGGATATCAACGCCTACAGCCGGGTCCAGATGGTGCTCGCGGAGGCCAAGACGAAGAGCCGGGACGAGTTCCAGGAGTCCATCGCGAAGACCGGTTTCTCCCTCGAGGAGATCCGGGACTATGCAGCGGGGAGGCGGGAGCTCAGACGCCCCCTGCAGCAGGTCCCGAAGATCGAGGGTGTCGCGGGCCGGGCGGCACGTTTCGTCCAGTACGTTGCCGGCTTGATGCGCGAGGACGGCCTGCGCCCGGATCCCGCGCCATGCCCGAGATAGCCTCGGGACACAGGCGCCCGTACAGCGAGGTCCTGGTCATCGGGCTCGATGTCGGGAGCACGACGGTCAAGGCCGTCGTCGTCGAACCCGGCCAACAGGTCGTGATCTATCGGAACTACCGTCGGCACGAGGCGCGTCAGACCGAGCTATGTCTCGAGTTTCTCGAGCAGATAGAAAAGGAACTCTCGCCCCACGCTGAAGCAGGATTCCGGATCGCCGTCACGGGCTCGGGTGGCAACGAGATCGCGGAGCGTCTCGGCGCCCCCTTCGTCCAGGAGGTCAGCGCCATCAGCCTGGCCGTGACGAGGCTTTATCCCGAGGTTCGGAGTGTCGTCGAACTCGGCGGCCAGGATGCGAAGATCATCATCTTCAAGGAGGACCCGGCGACCGGTCGTAAGAAGACCTATCCCTCGATGAATGACAAGTGTGCCGGCGGCACGGGATCGGTGATCGACAGGATCAGTGCCCGGCTGAACGTCCCTCCCGGGGACGTCGCCACCATGCGCTACGAGGGCGTGCGTCTGCATCCCGTGGCGGGCAAGTGTGGTGTCTTCGCCGAGACCGACATCAATAGCCTGGTCAAGCAGGGCATCCCCACGGACCAGCTCGTTGCCTCTCTCTTCGAGAGCATCGTTCAGCAGAATCTTTCGGTTCTGACCCGGGGGCATACGCTGATGCCCCAGGTGCTCCTGCTCGGCGGCCCCAACCACTACATTCGCGGGCTCGTCGAGTGTTGGAGGCACAACATCCCCCTGCTCTGGAAGGAGCGAAAGGTCACGCTGCCCGCGGGCCAGAGCATCCGTGAGCTGATCGTCGTCCCGGAAAACGCCCACTACTTTGCTGCATTGGGCGCCGCAGAGACGGCCGAGGAGGAAGCGAACGATGATCCATCGTTCGGGATCTACCACGGGTGTAAGGTGCTGCGCAGCAGCTTGGCGCGGGACGAGGGGGCCGCTCGGCTCAGAACGGGACTGAGCCCTCTCTGCCAGAGTGAGGAAGAGCAGGCCCGCTTCGAAGAGCAGTATCGCCCGCCGCCATGGGAGCCGGTGCGCTTCGAGGCGGGCACCCGAGTCGAGGCCTACCTCGGCCTCGACGGCGGATCAACGAGCACCAAGGCCGTACTCCTCGACCCCCGGATGCGGGTTCTCGCCAAGGCCTACCAGCTGAGCCGTGGGAATCCGATTCAGGACGCCAAGGAGATGTTCGCGTCGCTCGAGTCGCAGATCCTCGAGCAGGACTGCACGCTCGAGATCCTGGGGCTGGGAACGACCGGGTACGCCAAGGACATCCTCAAGGATGTCTTCCGAGCCGACGTGGCTCTCGTGGAGACCGTGGCCCACACCCAGGCGGGACTGCACTACTTCTCAGGATCGGATGTGATCATCGACGTGGGTGGTCAGGACATTAAGCTGATCTTCCTCAAGAACGACGCGGTCCACGATTTCAAGTTGAATACCCAGTGCTCGGCGGGAAATGGCTACTTCCTGCAGGGAACCGCCGAGGCCCTCGGCTTCCGCGTCGAGGACTACGCGGACATCGCCTTCTCAGCCCGTGCGATGCCCGAATTCGGCTACGGGTGTGCGGTGTTCATGCAGACCGACATCGTGGATTTCCAGCGCCAGGGATGGAGTGCCGAGGAGATCATGGCGGGGCTCGCCGCCGTGCTGCCGAAGAACATCTGGCTCTATGTCGCCAAGATTTCCAACCTGCCCAAGCTCGGCCGGAAGTTCATCCTGCAGGGTGGGACCCAGCACAATCTCGCTGCGGTCAAGGCTCAGGTCGACTTCATTTCCTCGCGTTTCGTCGGTTCCGGCGTAGAGCCCGAGGTGATCGTCCATCCGCACTGCGGGGTGTCGGGGGCGATTGGTTGTGCGCTCGAGGTGCACCGTCTTCACGAGGAGCAGGGGCAGGAGACTCGTTTCATCGGCCTCGCGGCGGCCCAGGACATCGGCTATCACGCGATACGGGGAGAAGAAACCCGCTGCGGCTTCTGCAAGAACAAGTGTCTGAGGACCTTCATCGATCTCTCGGGCGGGGAACGCATCATCATCGCGACCTGTGAGAAGGGCTCGGTGGAAGAGCTTGCTGACATGAAGCGGATCAAGAAGGGACTCGATGCCGCGAAGCGGGCCAACCCCAATCTGGCGGAGATCTCGGCCCGTGAGGTGTTTCGTCCCGTAGAGGTTCTCCAGAGTCGTTCTGGCCCCGTGGAACGACGTCGTGCAGCCCTGCCCTTCGTGAAAGGGAGAGCAGCTCGGCGGGCGGAACGTGTCGAGAGACGTGAGCGTGTGCGGATCGGCATGCCTCGCGTCATGAATCTTTACTCGATGGCGCCGGTGTTCATGGGCTACTTCCAGAGTCTGGGCGTAGCGGCGGAGAACCTCGTCTGGTCCGACTACAGCTCCGAGGAGCTCTACCGCGGCGGGGCGAAACGTGGAAGCATCGACCCCTGTTTCCCGAGCAAACTGGGCATTCCCCATCTTCACAACCTGATGGAGAAGAAGCACACGGCGGACAGGCCGCTTTCCCACATCTTCTTCCCGATGATCGACACGCTCCCCACGGTGCTCGTCGGGACGATTGCCAACCGTGCCTGTCCCACCGTCTGCAACACGCCCGAAGCCGTGGGTGCGGCCTTCATCAAGGAGGGCGATCTCTTCGCGGAACAGGGCATCGTCTTCAAGAAGACCTTCTGCAACATCGACAACCCGCTCCTCCTCGCGCGACAGCTCTTTCTCGACTGGAAGGACGAGATCGGCGTCACCGAAGAAGAGTCCCGTTTCGCGGTTCGCCAGGGTCTTGCCGCCCTCGAGGCCTTCGAGGCGGCGCGGCGCGCTGAGTCCCGCAAGATCATCGATCGTCTTGAGCGGGAGGGCGGCATTGGGCTCGTGCTGCTCGCGAGGCCCTACCACAACGACCCGGGGATCAACCACGAGATCTGCGCCGAATTCCCCAAGCTCGGCTACCCGGTACTGACCCAGTCCAGCCTGCCGCTGGACGAGGACCTGCTCCTACGCCTTTTTGGCGATGAGATCGACAGGGGCGAGGTGGCGCACCCGATGGATATCGGCGAGGTGTGGAAGAACTCCTACTCGGAGAACTCCTCCCGCAAGATCTGGGCGGCCCGCTTCGTGGCCCGCCATCCCAACCTCGTCGCCCTTGAGCTGTCCAACTTCAAGTGTGGCCACGATGCGCCGATCTACAGCCTGGTGGAAGAGATCATCGGCCGCTCAGGAACCCCTTACTTCTCTTTCAAGGACATCGACGAGAACCGTCCCGCCGGATCGATCAAGATCCGCGTCGAGACCATCGCCTACTTCCTCGAGCGCTACCACCAGAAACTCAAGCAGGAGCTTGCCACCCGGAGGGCGATCGCCCTTCACCTGGAGAAACTCCAGCGGGAGCTGCGTGGCGGGGGGCACGGGACGAACGCCAACAGCTCGGGGTTTCCTTCGCGGGGATAGAGCGGGTTGTGCCCGCATGCCGGTGGGTCAAGGGCAGGAAAGCGGAGTCGGACCTTCGTGCCTGCACGCGCGGGCACGGCCAGCTGTGCCCTTGAGATCCGGTGGAAGGAGGGCCTATCCATACTCCTTCCAGATTGGTCTGACCTTGCCAGTAGGCGCCTCGATCGTACAGAAAAGCCCGCGCACCAGGAAGTAGCACGCCAGGGCCAGGGGCAGGTTGCCCAACCAGAGCAGGGGGACGGCAAGGGGGATCGCGCGGGCGAGCCGCCTCAAGAGGATCATCGGCAGCACCAGGAGGGCCTCCGAGAAGCCGGAGATGTCTTCGATAATGGTTGCCAGGTAGTAGGCGGCAACAAGGCCGAAAAGGCCGAGGTAGCAGGTCGTGGCGATCCAGCGGGCGACCCGGGGGTGCTGCCGGAGAAGATTGAGAGACCAGAGGAGTGTGACAAGCAGGATGGCGACGCCACAGCCAACGGCGTAGAGGCCCGTCCTGGAGGTGGCCGCGTCTCCCTCGAAGCCGGGGACAAGGAAGGTCGAACCCTGGGCGGGTTCTTGGCGGAGGCCTTTCCATATCGGATTGTCATCGTCGGGGTCCGTGAATGCCTCGTCTGCGAACAAGGCTCTCCCGTGAACGGCCCGGACCGCACGATTGGCCTGCAGGGCACGAAAACGGTCGGAGCTGTCCGCCCCGGATTCATACGGATTGTAGACGGCGCTTGAGCTTCCCGGGTAGAGCCGGTGCTCCCGCGGAGTGTAGGCCTCGCCCCAGGGAGCGGTCACCGTCGGCACGGGCGCATCGGTCAGAATCTCCCAGGTTTCGGGAGGGACATGCAGGCGCCGCTGTGAGGACCGGACGTGGGATGCGGGATCAGAATCCAGCAGGCCGAGCCCGCCAAGACTCCCCCCAACCACCATCGGGATCAGCAGGGTGAGGGCCACGTAAGCGAAGATCCGTCCGCGCGGAATCGGCAGATGGTCGATCCTGTGAAGGCGGATCACCGCCTGCTCAAGGATGCTTACGGGCCAAAGCAGGCTGATAAACAGATGGGGCATCGGGTTCCCGCCCGAGCCATAGCTCAAGACCGTCGCAAGTCCGATGAAGGTGCAACCCCCTGCAATCATCCAGTTTAGCCAGTGATTGATCAGGGTCGAGAAGATCGTTCGGTGCAGAATCCAGCGGTCGTCGACACCAACCTGGGTGAGTGCGGCTGAATCAACCTGGGAGAGTTGGTCCGGATCGAGAAGGGGAGCCGGATCAACCTGGGTCGGGTGTTGGGGGACACCGTTTTGGGTGAGTGCGGCTGGGCTGTCGACACCAACCTGGGTGAGTGCTGCTGAATCAACCTGGGAGAGTTTGTCCGGATCGAGGAGTGGAGCCGAATCAACCTGGGTCGGGCGTTGGGGGACACCGTCTTGGGTGAGTGCTGCTGAATCAACCTGGGAGAGTTGGTCCGGATCGAGAGGGGGAGCTGAATCAACCTGGGTGAGGGGGGGAAGCTGTGTGGGGGCGAGCAGGTAGGCCAGGGGCGTGTGGGCGTGGATGAAGGCGCCGGCGGCGAGGGCGGCGAGCGCCGGGAGCAGGACGCTGATCCAGGAGAGAGGGACCAGGCCGACGTAGAGCACCGCTGCACAGGAGAGGCTCGCGACGTAGATCAGGTAGTGCGGTCCGGTCTGCACCATGTGGAGATCGGAATCGAGGCATTGGAAGAGGAACGCGACCAGCATCAGCACTGTGCAGCCACGCAAGCCGGCGATAAGCAGCAGCTCCCCAACCTCTCCACGGGCTCCACTAGCTGCGATGAGGGTCGCGAGGGAGAGCGGAAGCACGCTGGCGAGAAGAATGGACAGGATTCTCACCCGCCAGAGGGTAGGTGCCGCGATGGGAAGGGCCAGGGCCATTCGGCTCGCACGGGTCATGAAGTTCTGCTGGAACAAGATCGTGAGCGAGCTAAACACCACGAGGGTCGTGGCGAAGAAGATCCAGCCCCTCGTGCTTCCCGAGAGCGCTTCTGTCGACGCGGGAAGAGTGCTCGCGAGGGAGCGAAAGAGAAGGCCGACCAGGCCTCCGCCCAGCAGGAGCAGGCCAAGTCCGCGACATGCCGGATCCTGCCTGAAGAGCGTGACGATCATCGCTGGCCTCCCATGACCTCGATGAAGATCTCCTCGAGCGTGACGATCATCGCTGACCTCCCATGACCTCGATGAAGATCTCCTCGAGCGGGATCGGCTGGCAGCGGGCGGCGCTGACTCCCAGGGAGTCTCGGAGGAGCTTGATGCTGGAGTCGGGTTCGAGCTGGAGGATGGCGTGGAGTGAGTCGACTCGATCGCGGACAGCAAGGCAGCCATCGAGTGCGAGAAGCCGCTCGGGAGTTGCTCCCGAGTCGTGGGGTATGAGCGCGAGCGAGTACTGCTCGTGCAGCTGGTCGAGATCACTGTCGATCAGGACACGGCCGTCCTCCAGCATCACGACTCGGTTGGCCATGCGCTCCACATCTCCCATGTAGTGGGAAGAGAAGAGGATCGACGAGCCGGAGTCCGCCAGGTAGCGAATAGAGGTCTCGAGAAACTCCCGCCGGACGGCTGGGTCGAGTCCACCGCCGGGTTCGTCGAGGAGCAGCAGCGGAGGGCGGTGGGACATTGCGCAAACCAGCGCGACTTGGCGTGCTTGTCCCTTGCTGAGGGTCTTGATCTTCGCGTTGTGAGAGATCCGGAACTGATCCAGCAGCTGCTCCTCGAACGCTCGGTCCCAGGTTGGGAAGAGCTTCCGGTGCAACTGGATCACCTCCTTTACGCGCAGGAAGTCGGGGAGGACCTGCTCCTCGGCGACGTAGCCCACCTGTCGCTTGACCTCTAGCGGCTTCCTGCGGGGGTCCAGCCCCAGGACCCTCACCTGGCCGGCTTGAGGGGCGAGCAGGCCCATCGCGATGCGAACCAGGGTCGTTTTTCCCGCACCGTTTCTGCCCAGAAGGCCGAGGACTTCCCCCTGCTCCACGGAAAAGGAGACCGAGTCCAAGACCGTGACCCCACGCTGGAACGAACGCTGGATGTTGTTGAATTCTATGATCTTGCTCATGGTGTCTCACTTTTCGAGAGCAGGTCCTCGAAGAGGGCCACGGCTTGGCGGGGCTCGACTCCGAGTTGCCGGACGAGATGAACGGCCTTGTTGAGCTCTTCACTCAAGCGCTCGAGCCGCTGCGTTTCGAGAGGCTTGGAGTCGAAGGGCCGCACCACCAGGGGCAGGCCGGGCCGGCGTTGGACGATCCCTTCTTGTTCCAGGAGCCCGTACGCCTTGCTGATCGTCATCGGATTGATTCCGAGCTGAGCAGACAGGCTGCGGGTCGATGGCAGCGCATCCCCGGGATGAATCGCTCCGCCGGCGACCAGCAGCCGGACCTGTTCGATCAGCTGCCGGTAGACCGGGATCCCGGACGAGGGGTCGATCAGGATCAGGAGCTTGGCGGGTTCGGACATGGGGTGCTGACTCCAGAGTGTATTAGTTGTCTAATGCACTATGACGTTAAGCCCTTGAGGTGTATCTGTCAACTAATACACCTGCCACGCTGGACTCACGGAGCTTCTTTCCCCGGGGGGCAGCACCCTGTCCCGCCGCAAGAGGAACGGTAGACGCAGGTCCTCTTGCGCGGAATAATCGGGCGGAAGGGGGACTTCGGTGCGTCGCAGAATCATCCTCGAGAGCGTCTTGTTGTGTGTTGCTCTCGCAGCTCCGGTCGTTGCCGTGATCCCTTCCGACGAGTGCGTGTTGCTGGAACGTCGCTCGCGCATCGCGAAGCGCCGGGGTGACGAAACCGGCAGTCTTGCCTTGCTCGAGGAGGCGTCCGGCGTGTGCCGCGAGAACATCGCGCTGCTTCTCGAACTCGAACACGTCTACCGCTGGAAGGATGGTTTCGCGGAGCAACTTGCCGCGGTGCACAAGCGCCTGGTCCGGAGCGTCGAGCAGAAAGACTCGCCGGTCTCGATGGCCCTGGTCGATCGCTTCGTCGGTAATTCGCGCACGACGGACGAGGATCTGGAGTTCCTGCTCCACGTGACCCAGACCTGGCTGGAACGCGACCCGGAGTCACCGCGCCTACTCGAGGCGCTGGCAACGATCCATGCCCGTAGGAGTGAGACGGAGTCCGCACGGGAGGTCTTGGATCGCCTGATCGCCATCGAGGACAAGCCCATCTACCGGCGTAACGCCTACTACCTCGATCTCGCTCTCGAGCACTGGGATCCCGCGTTGGACTACCTGCTCAAGCGGGTCGCTGCGGGCCACGACGATATCCTCACGCGTATCGGTCTGATCCGCCTGCTCGCCAAGACCGGCCGCTATGCAGAGCTGCTCGAGTTGACCCAGCCCCTCCTTGGCACCTCTGTCGGGGGTGCCAGCCTGCCCGGGGGCTACCACGAACTCGCTGCCACGGTACTGATTCCGGCGGCGTGGTCGCTCTATGACGCTGGGAAGGTCGAGGAGGCCGAGGCTTACTTCCGACTCCTTCTCGAGAAGTCACCCGACAACGCCGAACTGCAGCAGACCGTCCTCCAGCTCTTTGCGGGCGAAGCGGAACAGGCGGAGGGGCGCGAGCGGATAGAGCGTCGCTGGGCCAGCGAGCAGAACCCTCTCAAGCTGCTGAAGGAGGGCTCTGCGAGGCTCGGTGCGGGAGATGCTGCCGGCGCGTACGAGCTCATCCGGCGGGCGACGACAATCGATCCCCGCTCCGAGGTCGGCTGGTTCAACCTGGGCCTGGCCGCCAGTAAGCTCGAACACTGGCAGGAGGCCGACGATGCGTTCTCGCGCCTGATAGAACTCGCTCCCTCCATGACCGACGCCTACTACAACCGCGGTATCGCCCGGATCCAGCTCGCTCGTCATGTCGAGGCACTCGCCGACCTCAAGCACTACGTCGCCGAGCGACCGGATCAGAAGGGCGCCTGGTACTACATCTATTCCTGCTACAAGGCACTGGGGAAGATGAAACTCGCGGGTGAGGCGCTCCAGCACTACAAGTGAGCGAACGGGATCTGCAGGCAGGACTCAGAAGGACATGATGTAGTTGCGGTAGGCGTCTTCGAGCGCTTCCGGCGGCGCGCCGTAGACATGTTGGAAGACGTCGCGTACCGGGTAGCCCTCGGCGACGAGGAGCATGAAGCGGGGGAAGAGTTCTTCGGCCCAGTCGCTTTCCCCATGGCGGAGGAAGTGCACGAGCATCCAGGACTGTGGATAGAAGAGGGCGATCTTCTCGCCGTAGAAGTCCCGGGGAGAGGCATCGACCAACTCGACGATGCTGAGCGCCCGCTTCTCCTTAACGGCTTGCTTGACCGCCTTCGTATTGGCACGGGAGCTGGTGTCCGTCTTGTAGGCCAGGGGGTAGTTGCCTGCGAGGCGCCAGCCCGTAATGCGCTGCTTGTGACCACCCGGGATCAGCTTTCCCTTCCTGATATCCGAGCAGCCCATGTACTCGGCGAAACCCTCGCCGAGCCACCGCGGCTGTTGTGCCCGGATAGCAAAGAGATGACGGTCCATCAGGGCGTGGGTTGCCTCGTGGATCAGGGTGGAGAGCAGCGCCTCCGGAGTAATCCGCTCGACATGGAAGGCGATGATGCCGGAGCTATCATAGAACCCTACCGAGGCCTCGAGGCCGCCCACGATTTGTACGAGCGTCCGGTACTGATCCGCCGACCTGTAGATAAAGACAAGCACCTTGCCTCGGGCCGGCAGACTGGGGATCTGTTGGTTGAAGACCTTGTAGCTTGCCGCCCAGGCCGCCGCGAGATTGTTGGCGATGCCTCGGGCCGCCTCCTCTGTGCCGACGTCCATGTAGACGCCGAAGTACTCGTTTTCGCCGAAGACCGTCTTCTCGGTATCGAGCAGTCCCTTCGCCTTGGTCGCATTGCGGGCCTGCAACTGCCGTAGCTGCTTGTAGGGAAGCTCCAGTATCTCCCGCCGCTGGCGGAAGTAGGGATCCTGTGCACGCTCGAAGTCCAGTTGGATCTTTCGCCGTCGCAACGGCGAAGCGACACGCTCGGGAAAGCGCACCTTCCAGGAGACGGTGGTGGCCACGGCCTTGTCGGCCTGCCTGGCGGGGGCGAATCGCCAGCCGCGCATCTCCTCGATAGCGGCCTGCTTGAACAGGTCGTCGAACTCGCTCTTCGGCTCGATCGACAAGACGCGCGCTTCGTGCACGATGCCTCGTTCATCGAGCACCAGTTCGACCTCGACCAGCGGAGTCAACCCCGTGCCAACGGTCGCCACCGGCGTCTCGGGAAGAGGCGTGTGCAGGGGGACCGGATCCGTTGCGACCGGGTCCTCGCCGAGGCTGGGGGGATGGGGGGCGAGGATCAGGATCCCCACCAACAGGAATTCAAGGAGTCGCATGGGGCTATCTTATCCCGGAGATTCTCGAGAGGGGCCTACCCATCTTGATGAGCGGGGACGGGATCCAGATGCTCCCGGACCGCCGCGAGCCCTCGCCCTCCTCCCCGACACGACCCGCAGAATTCTACTGAAGCCCTCGGTCAATTCGGGATAAGCACTTGTCTAAACACAGAATCTGTGTAAGACATATGCCGCAACTGGACGAAGTGACGACCCATTACGCAGTTTCTCGGCCCCGCAGGCACCGGTGTGGTGTTGTGCGAAGTGTGGGAGCTGTCCGATTACGCGGCGGTTCCCGTGCTCATTAGTTAGGGACGGATCCACGGATAATGGAACCCGAAAAGCGATTTTTCTTTCCCCGTTGGTTTAACCTCCTGCTGCCTGCTCTGGGCGTCGTGCTTGTGGGTGGACCGCTCTACCTCATCGTCGTGGTCTGGCTCGGATTCTCTCCGATGGCGGTTAGCGTCGGGTATGCTCCCGAGCAGCCCGTTCCCTATTCCCACGCCCTCCACGCGGGAGAACTGGGGATCGACTGCCTCTACTGTCACAACACGGTCGAGGAAAGCGGAAGAGCTGCGATACCTCCGTCTGCGACCTGCATGAACTGTCACGAGCGGATCAAGGCGAAGAGTGAGGCGCTTGCGCCGATCAGGGAGAGCATGGAGACTGGCGAGCCAGTCAAGTGGGTGAGGGTGCACGACTTGCCGGACTTCGTCTACTTCAACCACAGCGCTCATGTCTCGCGAGGTGTGGGCTGCGTCGAGTGTCATGGCCGGGTGGATCGCATGGAGGTCGTCACCCAAGTCAAGCCCCTGAGCATGGGATGGTGCCTTGCTTGCCATCGCGATCCCGACGCCCGGCTTCGGCCCTTGGATCGGATCACCGATCTCGGCTGGGAGCCGGATGGAGATCGACTCGAGATCGGTCGTAAGGTACGAGAAGAAAACAACATCCAACCCTCCACGGACTGTTCCACATGTCATCGATGAAAAAGCCTGTATCGGGAAAGGCGTTCTGGCGTTCCCTCGAGGACTACGCCGAGGCCCCGGAGTTCATGCGCTGGGCCAAGGCGGAGTTTCCTGCTCTGCTTGAGCCGATGAGTCCCCCGTCGCGCCGGTCCTTCCTGCGCCTGATGGGAGCCTCGGCGGCTCTCGCGGGGCTGGCGGCTTGCCGTTGGCCCAAGGAGACCATTCTCCCGTTCTCCCAGCGGCCGGAAGACCTCGTCCCCGGGGTTCCCCAGCGCTTCGCCACGGCCTTCGATTACGGTGGCCACGCCCAGGGACTGCTCGTCACGAGCTACGACGGCCGCCCGATCAAGATCGAGGGCAACCCGGAGCATCCCCTGTCGCGGGGGGCCAGCAACTCCTTCGCCCAGGCGTCGGTGCTGAGCCTCTACGACCCGGATCGCTCACGGGTCCCCTATTCCGGGGGCAAGAAGAGTTCTTGGGCGGACTTCGATGCCGCGTTCGGCGCGCAGACAACGGCTCTTGCCGCGTCCGGTGGAGCGGGTTTCGCCGTGCTGGCCGAGGCGAGTTCGTCGCCCAGCCGCGCGCGCTTGCAGGCTGAGATAGAGTCCGCCTGGCCCAACGCCCGCTGGTTCGAGTACGAAGCGATCTCCCGGGACAACGAGCGGGAGGGTACGCGGCTCGCCTTCGGGAAGCCCCTGCGGCCCCAGTACGACTTCTCCAAAGCCGAGCTTGCCGTCTGCCTCGATGCCGACCTCCTGGGAGAGCATCCGGCGTCCCTCGCCCATGCCCGGGGCTTCGCGGTGTCCCGGCGCCGGATCGACGAGGGCCGACTCGGTCGCCTCTACGCGATCGAGAGCTGCTATTCGATCACCGGAGCCGCAGCCGACGAGCGTTTCCCGATGCCCAGCGGCCGGATTCCCGCACTCCTCGTTGCCATCGCTCAAGGCCTCGAGGCGGCTGGAGTTGCCCTGCCCTCGGGTGTGCTCCGCGCCGCCGTGTCCGCATTTCCGCCTGGCGAGAGCCTGCCCCTCGTGGCCACGATCATCGAGGATCTGCTGCGCCATCGCGGCCACGGCTTCGTGGCCGTTGGTGCCCAGCACCTGGCGGAAGCCCACGCTCTGGCGTTCGCCATCAACGATGCCCTCGCGAACACGGGCCATACGGTCTCTTACCTTCCCTGTCCTGATCCGGAACGGGTGTCTCACTCGACCGCGATTGCCAGCCTGGCAAGGAAGATCGAGGCGGGAGAGCTCACCACGCTCCTCGTTCTCGGTGCGAACCCGGTCTACAACGCCCCTGCGGACTTCGATTTCGGTGCTTTGCTGGCCAAGGTCGGCCAGACGATTCATCTCGGGCAGTACCGCGATGAGACCGCCGAGAAGTGCCTCTGGCACCTCCCCGAAGCGCACTATCTCGAATCCTGGGGTGATGCCCGCTCCTGGGATGGAAGCGTCAGCGTCGTCCAGCCGCTGATCGAGCCCTTGCACGGATCGCGCAGCGCCCTCGAGATCCTCGCCGGTGTTCTCGGTCGCCAGCCGGCGGACGGACATGGGATCGTCCGAGAGACGATCACCGGACTCGCTGGCGACAAGGGAGACAAGGCGTGGCGCCGCACCTTGCATGACGGTCTGCTTGCCGGCAGTGCGCCTGCGCCCGTCCATCCCCGGATCGATGGCTCATCGGTCGCCGCGTCCCTGGCTTCGGCGAAGCCCAAGGCTGCTGGTGATCTGGAACTCGTCTTCACCACGGCTCCGGACGTCTACGACGGACGCTTCGCGAACAACGCCTGGTTACAGGAGACGCCCGATCCGCTGACGAAACTCACCTGGGACAACGCACTGCTCGTGGGACCCGCCACGGCGGACAAGCTGGGTGTGCGCCATGGCGAGCTGGCGAAGGTGGAGGCTGGCGGCCGCTCGATCGAGGCCCCGGTGTTCATCGCTCCGGGCCAGGCCCTCGGGTCGATTGCCCTCGGCCTCGGTTACGGCCGGACCGCGGCCGGCAGGGTCGGCAGCGGCGTGGGTATCAGCGCCTACCCCCTGAGAACTCTCGCGGACGCCGGTTGGTCCAGCGGCATCACGGTGACAGGCACCGGACAGGTCTTCAAGTTGGCGACGACCCAGGATCATTTCGCGATCGATGTGGGGGGCCGCGAGGAGACGGAGCGCCGCCGACCCGAGCTCGTGCGCGAGGCGAATCTCGAGGAGTTCAAGCGGGTCCCCGACTTCGTTCGCCACCGCAGCCACGACATAGAGCTCTTTTCCCTCTGGGAGGAGTTCACCTACGAAGGTCACAGCTGGGGCATGTCGATCGACCTGAACACCTGCATCGGCTGCAACTACTGCGCGGTGGCCTGTCAAGCCGAGAACAATGTCCCGGTCGTCGGCAAGGAGCAGGTGTACAACGGCCGCGAGATGGCCTGGCTGCGCGTGGATCGCTACTACGGGGGGGATCCTGAGGATGCAAGCATCGCGTTCCAGCCCCTCGCCTGTCAGCAGTGCGAGATGGCGCCCTGCGAAGAGGTCTGCCCGGCATCAGCGACCGTTCATGACGACGAAGGCCTCAATACGATGGTCTACAACCGCTGTATCGGGACGCGCTACTGTTCCAACAACTGCCCTTACAAGGTGCGTCGTTTCAACTTCTTCAACTACCACAAGAATCTGACGGAACTCGAGTCGCTGGGGATGAATCCCGGTGTCTCCGTTCGATCGCGTGGTGTGATGGAAAAGTGTACCTACTGCACGCAGCGCATCGCCCAGGTAAAGATCCTGGCCAAGAACGAGGGGCGTCCCATCGAGGACGGCGAGATCACGCCCGCCTGCGCCCAGGCCTGTCCGACGCAGGCCATCACCTTCGGCGACCTCAACGATGAGAAGAGTCGCGTCCGCGAGCTGCACCAGGACAAGCGGGCCTACTCGCTCCTGGGCGAACTGAACATCAAGCCGCGCACGAAATATCTGGGGCGGATAAAGAACCCATCCTCCATGGGACACACGGAGCACAGCTCCGAGGAGCATCACTGATCCATGAGCACAGGACTATCTGAAAACCTGAGCCAGGATCCACGGCAGCGGCCCACGCTGGTGCTGGGGGGCAAGGGCTTCACCGAGGTGACGGACACGGTCTGTGCCGTGTCCGAGCGGCGCAAGTGGCCGGCGATCTGGTATATCGCTTTCGCCTGTTCCCTGGTTCTCCTGGGCGTGCTTGGCGCCTGCCTGACCTACCTGATCAGCACGGGTATCGGGGTGTGGGGCAACAACATGCCCGCTGCCTGGGGATTCCCGATCGTCAACTTCGTGTTCTGGGTCGGCATCGGACACGCAGGTACGCTGATCTCGGCGGTGCTCTTCCTCTTTCGCCAGAAATGGCGGACGAGTATCAACCGCTCCGCGGAGGCGATGACGATCTTCGCAGTGGCCTGTGCCGGCATCTTCCCGGCGGTGCATGTCGGGAGGGTCTGGCTGGCCTACTGGCTCTTTCCCATTCCCAACCAAATGTCCATGTGGCCGAATTTCCGTTCGCCGCTGCTCTGGGACGTATTCGCCGTGAGCACCTACGCCACCGTGTCCAGCATGTTCTGGTACATGGGTATGATCCCGGATCTGGCGACCCTTCGAGACAGGGCGACTGGCAAGGCGAAGCAGTTCTTCTACGGCCTCTTTTCCCTGGGTTGGTCCGGGTCCAATCGCCACTGGCTTCGTTTCGAGCGGGCCTACTTGCTGCTTGCGGCGCTCGCGACCCCGCTGGTGCTCAGCGTGCACTCGATCGTGTCCTTCGACTTCGCGGTCTCGATCCTGCCGGGCTGGCACACGACGATCTTTCCGCCCTACTTCGTCGCTGGGGCGATCTTCAGCGGGTTCGGGATGGTGATGACGATTCTCATTCCCTGCCGTTCGGCCTTCGGGCTGCAAGATCTGATCACGACGCGCCACGTAGAGAACATGGCCAAGGTGATCCTCGTGACCGGCTCGATGGTGGGCTACTCCTATACGATGGAGTTCTTCATCGCCTGGTACAGCGGCAACCTGGTTGAGCAGTTCGCCTTCGTCAACCGCTCCTTCGGACCCTACGCTTGGGCCTACTGGACCATGTTCAGCTGCAACGCCTTCATTCCTCAGCTCTTCTGGTTCAAGAAGGTCCGCCAGACGATGCTTCTCGCCTGGATTGTCAGCATTCTCGTCAACGTGGGGATGTGGTTCGAGCGATTCGTGATCGTCGTCACCTCGCTGACGCGGGACTACCTCCCCTCGAGTTGGGGCATGTTTCGGCCGACCTCTATCGACTTTCTGACCTTCCTCGGCAGCTTCGGTTTGTTCTTCACGCTCTTCCTGCTCTTCGTTCGTTTCCTGCCGATGGTCGCGATGGCCGAGGTGCGGAGCGTGATGCCGCAGGCCCATGGCATCGTCGGTGAAGGACACCGTCCCTTCGGTGACTACTGGCCCGACTCTGTTCATCCGGAGCGGCAGCGAAAGCCGTCGCCGGAGGAAGAGTGATGAACCACGACACGGCGCCCCTGTGGGGCATGATGGCCGAATTCGACAACGTCAGCGATACCCTCGCCGCCGCGGAGAAGACCCGCGACGCCGGCTTCAAGCACTGGGACACGCACACTCCCTTCCCAGTGCACGGGCTGTGTGATGCGATGGGCATGCGGGATACGCGTCTGCCATGGGTCGTGCTCACGGCAGGAATCACCGGGGCCCTCTTCGGCCTGGCGCTGCAATACTTCACCAATGCCGTGGACTATCCGTTCGTGATCAGCGGCAAGCCGTTGTTCAGCCTGCCTGCGAATATTCCGGTGGTCTTCGAGTGCACGATCCTCTTCGCCGCGCTGACGGCCTTCAAGGCCATGCTCGTGGCGAATCGTCTGCCGCAGCATCATCGGCCACTCTTCAAGAAGGAGCGCTTCCGGCGGGCCACGCAGGACCGCTTCTTCATCGTGATCGAGGCGGCGGATCCCAAGTTTGATGCGGACAGGACGCGCGCCTTTCTCGAGTCGCTTGGCGGGCTCTCCGTTGAGGAGGTAGAGGATCGATGAGGGTACCGAGGGGAGTCATCTACCTGCTCATTGTGGCGGTTGCGCTGACGCTGCTACCGCTGGCAGTGATCGCACTGGCGCGCACCTCGACGTCGTCCAAGCCGCGGATTCACATCGTTCCCGACATGGATAGCCAGGAGTCCTTCAAGGCGCAACAGGGTTCCACGCTCTTCAGCGACGGCCGTGCGGCGCGCCTGGCGCCGGCCGGAACGGTCGCCCGAGGCCAGCTCAAAGAGGACGACCACTACTATCGGGGCAAGATCGCAGACGCGTATGCGACCGAGTTCCCCAAGCAGGTTCAGGTCACGGAAGAACTCCTCCTGCGGGGCAAGAACCGATTCCAGGTATTCTGCGCCCCTTGCCACGGTCGTGCCGGCTACGGAGACGGTATGGTGGCCCGGCATGCGGACGCACTGGCCGAGGGCACCTGGACCCAGCCAGCGGACTTCCACACGGACGCCATCCGGCAGCGGCCGGTCGGCGAGATCTTTGATATCTTGACCAACGGGGTACGCAACATGCCGGCCCATGGTCGCCAGATCAAAGTACATGATCGCTGGGCGATCGTGGCTTACGCCAAGGCGCTGCAACTCAGCCAGGAGGTCGACGTTGAATCCCTCCCGGCCGAGTTCCGCCAAGGCCTGCGCTAAGCGAGGTTGGGGATGCATACCCATCTGATCGATATCACGAAGGAAAAACGCTTTCTGGGTTCTCTTGGGCAGCGGTTGACTCTCGGGGGTGGTGTGGCCGGTATCGTGGGCCTGGCCGTGTCCTTCGGCCTGGCATCGACCTCTGAAGACGGTATTCATCGTCTGTGGTGGTCCTACCTCCACAACTGGACCTTCTTCCTGACGATTGCTCTCGGCGCACTCTTCTTCGTGCTGGTCGAGCACCTGGCCAAGGCGGGTTGGAGCGTTGTTCTAAGGAGGCTCTCCGAGGGCGTCTCGATGACGCTCGTCTTGCTGGCGATCCTCTTCGTGCCGCTGATTTTCGGCCTGCATGACCTGTATCACTGGCTGCACGCGGATCTCGTGGCCCAGGACCATGTGCTACAGCACAAGGCGTCCTACCTGAACCAGACCTTCTTCCTGGTCCGCGTCGCGGTCTACTTCCTCTTCTGGATCGGGGCGGCGTTCCTGATGCACCGCAACTCGGTCAAGCAGGACCAGAGCGGCGATCACTTGCTGACGGGGAAGATGGAAGCCCTCAGCGCGCCTTTCATGATGATCTTTGCACTGACGACGACCTTCGCATCCTTCGACCTGCTGATGTCCCTCGATCCGCACTGGTTCTCGACGATCTTTGGCGTCTATTTCTTTGCCGGGTCCTTCATGTCTTTCCTGGCCTTCCTGTCCGTGATCATCGTCGGCTTGCAGCGAAGTGGCCGGTTGACGGGTGCCATCACCGACCAGCACCTGCATGATGTCGGAAAGTTCCTGTTCGCGATGCTCGTCTTCTGGGCTTACATCGCGTTCTCACAGTACCTGCTGATCTGGTATGGCAACCTTCCAGAAGAGACCGGATGGTACCTGCGGCGGCAGACGGGGACTTGGTCCAGCCTCGGGATCGTGATGATCTTCGGGCACTTCCTGATCCCCTTTCTGTTCTTGCTCTCGCGGCACATCAAGCGGCGGCCTCTGCTGCTCTCCCTGGGCGCGTTGTGGCTGCTGGTGATGCACTGGCTCGATCTTTATTGGTTGATCATGCCCGAGTATGACCACGCTCTCACCGCGATCCCGTTCAGCCTGCTAGACCTGAGTTGCCTGGTGGGTATCGGGGGCTTCTTCATCGCCGCCTGGGCGTGGTTCCTCAGGCGTTGCTCGTTGATCGCCGAGAAAGACCCGCGTCTCGCGGAATCGCTCACCTTTGAGAACGCGTGACAAGCGGAGAGGACACACGCAGATGGAACAGGAATCTGGCAAGGGCAAGCCCGATACAGGCTACAGGGGCATGACCGTGGTTCTCGTGGTCGTACTGACACTCGTGCTGGCGACTGCGCTATCGCTCTCCGGCATCGCCTACCTGAACCACCTCTCCTCCCTGCAGCTCAAGGAGCAGCTCGTCGAGGTCAAGAACCAGGCGTTGGAGGAGATGGTGACCGCTCAGGAGCGGGCTCTTTCTCGCCGGGAGTGGGTTGATCAGGAGAAGGGTAAGGCGCGCATACCCATCGAGGATGCCATGAAGGTCATGGCGCGCGGCTTCGCTGAGAAGGACGGACGCTAATCATGAATCCTGCACCCTCGTGGATGCCCCCCCAGGCCGCGGATATCGCGAAGAGCGTGGATTGGAGCTTCGAGGTCACGCTGTTTATCGCACTCTTCCTTGCGGTGACGGTGGTCGGTCTGCTTGCGCTCTTTGTCTCGACCAGCCGTCCCCAGGACAAGCAGTCGGCTGGGCGTGACGGTGCGGGCTGGGTGGTCCAGGCTTTCTGGGTCCTGGCCCCGCTGTTGATTTGCGGCTATCTGTTCACGCTGGGTCTTCCGGGCTATGTGTCCAATACGCGCCAGAGAAGCGAATCGTACACGGTGGTCGCTGCGGTCCAGCCCTGGACGGCGGACGAGTCCAAGGAGCGGTCCGAGGGTGAGCTTCCGATCGCCGATTGGTCGTTTACCTACCCCAACGGTTTCGTCGCTCGGGACCTGCGCTTGCCAGCGCATAAGAAGATTCATCTCGTGGTTCAGGGCAGCCAAGGCGCTCAGACACTCTACGCGCCGGCCCTGCGCATCGAGGGCAAGGCCGCCTTCGGAGAAAAAGAGGATTTTTGGTTCGAGACCTCGGATCCGGGAAGCTACCCGCTTTTCAACACGGTCTATAGCGGGGGCGAGTTCCTGGGCATGGGTGCCGAACTCATGATCAGCGACGCGGCGGAGTTCGACACCTGGCTCCAGGAAGTCTCGAACGATCTCTCGGGGCTTCCGCCCGCCGAGGCCGGCCAGGTCGTCTTCCAGCGCAACGGATGTGTGGCTTGCCATTCGATCAACGGAACGCCGCTGGTCGGGCCGAGCTTCCAGGGATTGTGGGGCCGGTCCGAGACGCTTGCCGATGGAAGCAGCGTCGTCGTGGATGCGGACTATGTCGCGGAGTCGATCTTCAATCCGACAGCTAAAGTGGTCAAGGGCTTCCAGCCCGTGATGCCCCCGTTCGCCGGGCGCATTTCCGACGAGCACGTCGGCTTCCTCATCGAGTACATGAAGTCCCTGAACGGGGAGGGTGCCAAATGAGCGCCACGCATGCAGCTGCTGCCCCATCCGGCACCCAGGGGAGCTGGCTCTTCAGCCTGGATCACCGCCGCATCGGCGTCCTCTACCTGTGGGTCTCCTGTTTCGCAATCCTCGTGGCCGCCTTCCTCGGCTGGTTGACGGCCGTGGAGACGGCCTATCCAGGGCAGACCTTCGTTGGTGAGCAGGACCTCCACCTGCTCGGTGCCGGCCGGGGCCTCTTCCTTGTGTTTTTCTTCCTGCTGCCGGCCATCCCGGCTGGTCTCGGCAATTTCATTCTGCCGCTGCAGGTCGGCGCAGAGAATGTCTTCCATCCGTCGATGAATCGCCTGGCGCTTCATACCTTCCTGCTGGGCCTTCTCGCCGCCGTGGTGGCGGCGTTACTCGGTGGAGCGGATGCGTGGTGGGCCCCGCTGACGCCCTATGACTTGGGGCCCGGTGCGGTCGTGACCTGGTCGATGGCCGCCGCCGCACTCGTCGTATTCTCGATGATGATGACCAGTCTCAATTTCATCGGGACGGTTCATCTGCGCCGGGCTCCCGGTATGAGCCTGTCCCGGCTCCCGGTGAGTGTCTGGGCGATCTACATCTACTCCTGGGTTCACATCGTGGCTGCGCCGGCGGCGACTCTCGCCTATGGCGCGATGTTGATGAGTCGCGGCAAGGAGATGCCCTTCACCAATCCCGAGACGGGTTTCGCCTTCTCGCAGATCGAGATGCTCTTCTGGTTCTTCGCGGCTCCCGTGCTCCTGGCCACGATCCTGCCCGTGATCGGCGTCGTGACGGAGGTCCTTTCGGCGCAGACCCGCCGACGGCCTGCGGCGCCAGGACTCCTGGTCTACGCGATGGCCGCAATCGGCGTCATGTCCTTCATGGTGTGGGGACGGGAACTTTTCTCGATCGGCGCGCATGAACGACTGGCGATCGTCGGCAGTGTTGCGTCCTTCCTGGTCTACGCCCTCGTCTTGACGATCATCTTCGCCTGGATCGGCACCCTGTCCCAGCGTGGCAGTGGTTTCCAAGTGGATGCTGCCTTGCTCTACGCGGTCTTCGCGATCGCTTTCCTCGCGATCGGCGCTCTTGCCGGTTGTTTTACGGCCTCCATGGCCCTCGGCCCTTACCTCGGCCCGTCGCTCTTTGCCTCCGGCCGCTTCGAACTCCTCGTGGTGAGCCCGGTGGTCATGGGGCTTCTGGCGGGGCTGCACTACTGGTGGCCCAAGCTCAGGGGGTGCAGCTGCCGGGGCACGGCCGCGAGCCTGGGAGCTTGGGCGGTCTTCCTGGGATTGCTTCTCTCCGGACTGGGCAAGCTGGCGCTGGGCATCATGGGTGTTCCTGCGCGAGCGTATTCCGCAGGTGGGCCTCACCTGGCCGCTTACCTTGCGGAGCTGGGGGCGACCCTCGTGCTCTGCGGTCTCTTCGTAGTGGTGACGGTGCTTGCGCGCGCCGAGAAGGGAAGCGACGAGGGGATCGAGGGCGCGGGCCTCGAATGGCAGGCCGGCTCCTTCAACGACGCCGAGAACTTCTCGACAGTTCCGGATGGCCACATCGACCCCTACGACTTCCGCTGAGCCCGATGGTTGACCGGGAGACATCGAATCCCGTTCGGGCGGCCATCTCCCACTGGACGGAGCCTGTCTTCGGGCTCGCGGGTCTCGCGCTTGTCGCGGTGGTGCTGCTATTCATCGTCAGAGGTTGGGTCCCCAGGGAGCGGCCTCATCCGGGGTCCCCAGAGATCGGAAGACTCGCCGTCCTGCCCTTCGATGAGATCGGTGACGAAGCTGCCGCCGCCCCAGACAGCGGGTCAATCCTGGAGGCGCTGACCAGCGAGTTCTCCCACTACCTGGCCGTGATCCCGTCCGAGCAGAGCCAGCTCCAGGGGCGGAGCAAAAAGACCCTGCGGGAGATTGCGGAAGACCTCGGCGCCGACTCGCTCCTGGTGGGTAGCATCATCGCCGGAGACAGCGGCACCCGCGTGCGCGCACGCCTCGTGCGAGCCGAGCAGAGCCGCGAGCTGTTTGCCGTCCGTGTGCTCGGAGAGGATCCTGCGCGCCTCGCGGCGCAAATGCGGACGACGATTCTTGGGGAAGATGCGCCGCGAAGGACGGCTGAAGAGACGCGGTGATGCGACGGACACAAGGAGCCAAGGGCAAACCAAGAGCGTTCGAGCAGAGATGTCAGGCCCGCACGAACCGGAGGCTAGAGGGTCAATGCAGTCGCCGCAAGAGGTCCTGAAGCGCCTCCAGGCAGGAAATCGTCGCTTCGTTTCGGAGCGTCCTACTTGCGCCATCCTCAGCACTGAGGCGCGCCGCCGCGAGCTACTGGAGGGCCAGGAGCCCTGCGCCATCATCCTCGGTTGTTCCGATTCGCGGGTTCCGCCGGAGATCGTCTTCGATCAGGGCCTGGGCGACCTCTTCGTCATTCGTGTCGCGGGGAACACCGCCGGCCCATCTCAAGTCAGTAGCATCGAGTTCGCCGTGAAGAAGCTCGGTGCGCGGCTCGTCGTGGTTCTGGGTCACTCGAGCTGTGGTGCCGTGCTCGCGGCCCTGGAGGATCTCGAACTCCCGCCTCGGCACCGGTCTCCGAGCCTCGCGCCGATCGTTGCTTCGTTCGAAGACTCGGTGAAATCCTTGCCAGAGACGGAGCGTCTGCAGGACTCGGCCACGCTGGTGCGCTACGCCGTTCGGGAGAATATCCGGAGGGTAGTGGATCAGCTGCGAAGCGACTTTGGGGTTTTCGGGCGACAGGTCCGGCGAGACGAACTCCTCATCGTCGGAGCGGAGTATTCGCTCGAGACCGGATGCGTAGATTTCTTCGATGATCCGGTGCAGCCGACCGGAACCGAAGTCGCTCGTCCCCAGGATCCATGAGTCTTTCGGGTCCGTGTCGAGTACCCCTGAGTGCTGCTCTTCGAGGTGTCTCGTATCCTTCTTGGCCAGTGCAGGTGAGATGGAGTCTCGCAGCTCGACGGATCTCGAGAGAGAGTCGTCGTCCGTCTCGATTCGTCGAGATGACGGGGTTCTGTCTGAACGCGCTCTGGTGCTGAACTCGGTGTTGAGTGGCGTGCCGGGCTAGACATCATCGATGGACCGGTCCATCCGCAGAGTCGTGGGTTACGCTCGGTTCTTCTCAAACCAACTGTGGTGCAGAGCTACATACGGAGGACCGGTCAATCCACGATGTCTAGTGCCGGTGCCTCGATTTCTTCTTTTTGTGAGATGTTGCGGGCCTCGTCGTCTTCGTCGCCGCGGGCTTGGCTGCTTGCCAGTCCGGCTCGCCGGTGTTCCGGTGTTGCCGAGCGAGGAGGAAGAGCGCCGTGGCGGCCACGGCAAAAATGATAATGCCGAGGAACTGGGAGGTACTGAGGATGTCTTCGATGACATAGCCGCGGCCTCGGTCGCCGCGGACGTACTCGATGAAGAATCGGGCAAAGGTGTAGAGCATCAGGTACAGCATCAGGATCTGGCCGTGGAAGCGTTTCTTCCTGTAGAGCAGCATGAGCAGGCCAAAGATGATCAGCGAGTTGATGGAGAGGTAGATCTGCGTGGGATGAACGGGCACGGCCGGCAATCCGGCGTGCATGTGGCGTGCGAGCGGAGGGAAGGTCACACCCCAGGGAAGATCCGTTGGCTTGCCGAAGCAGCAGCCGGAGAAGAAGCAGCCCCAGCGGGCGATGCCCATCGAGAGGGCGCCGACCAGAGCGAGAATGTCCAGGCCCTGGAGAAGCGGAATCTTCTGACGGTGGAACCAGTAGATGCCGAAAGGAACGGCCGTGATCACCGCTCCGAGGTAGGGACCAGCCGAGAACACCAGGTTTCCCGCTTGTGAGGGATCGGCCAGAATGTCGTCGGCAATCACGATGAACTGCGCGGCGCGGGCTCCGAGGAATCCGACAAAACAGGTGAACACGATCGCGTCGGTGACGGTCCGCGGATCGAGACCCTCCCTCTTTGCGAAGCGCGGCAGCATCAGGATGCAGGTGACGGTCGCAAGGACGCCCATGACTCCATACATGCCGATCTGGAGTGATCCAATCTGGAACAGAATGGGATACATCGGTCCTCCCCCGAGGAAGCCACAATCGTACGCTCGTCCCCTTACGGCGTCTTTTGCAGCTCATTTGTTTCCTATATGATACGACCTTCCCGGAAACAAGTGGGGGGAATTCTCGCCGGACCCGCAAGACCCGGTGTTACGAATCGATATGGACGCGGTGGAAGAGCTCGAAGGATGCGAGCCAGGAAAGCAGGTAAAAGCCCTTGCCTCCGCGGCGCTGCCAGCGCAGCATCTTCTCGATTCCCGCTCGATCGTAGTAGCCGCGATCGAGAGCTTTCCGGCTGAGCAGCAGATCCTCGAAGTAGGATCTCACGCGGGTGTTGGTCCGGAACCACTGGTCGAAATGGTGATAGTTTCTCGAGTCGTAGAAGTTGTAGCGCCCGTGGCTCATCCGTTCGAGCTTGTAGCCGAAGGCCTTCATGGACCGCCGGATCCTGGTCATCAGCGCAGAGGGTTTGCGGTAGAGGCTCGCACCGGTGTACTGGTACGCAATGGCCGCGAGTTCGGGGAACCTCTCCTTGAAGTACTCGTAGAAGAAGGTGCGCCCCAGCTTCAGCCTGGCGGGCAGGCGGAGGTAGAAGTCGATCAGGCGGTCATCGTAGAGCACGAAGTGATCGTGCCAGAGATAGCGGTTGCTGTCGGCCTGGTTCATGAAGCGCACGAGGCGGTTGCGGATGAAGAACGCGTCCTTCTGGTGGGCGAAATCATCGGAGACCGTCAGAAAGCGCCGGAACTCCTCGTCGAGGACGGGCTCATAACTGTTTTTCATCCGCTGGCGGAACTCTCCGGAGAACATCCCGAGGAAGCCTTCGTCGACCACATCGCCGAAGAGGGCGCGCCTGAGGTTCCGCAGCTTCTCCTCGTGAGTGAACTTACGACTGAGGTCTCCCGCGCGGAAGTAGCCTGAGCCGAAATTGCCCGGTCCACCGAAGATGCCGTTGAGCAACGAGGTCGACTGTGGGGGCAGTCCGTAGTGCTCCCCGATCGCGAGCAGCAGGCCATGGTGGACTCCCCCCATGCCGTCCGCGAGGTGGTTGAACTCCTCCGCCTTGTCGATCAGCCAATCCGGCTGCGTCTCGATCAGGTGGTAGTTCTTGATTCCGAGCGTTGTCGCCACCTGCTGGCCGATCCGGTGGTCATCGCAACCACGACGTCCATGACTGAAGCAGTGGGGCTCGACGCCCGCGCGCACCAGCTGCCCGACGATGAAGCGGCTGTCTAGACCACCGGAGAGCGGCACCAGGGTCTGTCCGCCGTAGCTCAAGATGCGATCGAGCACGCCGCGGTAGATCTCGTCCGCCTCTTCGATCAGCTCGGATGTCGTGGCCTGGGATTCCTCGCCGAAACAGAACTCCCAGTACTGGTGCGTCGTGATCTCGGGACGGCGGAGGCGAATCGTCTGCGCTCCTCGCAGCAGGCGGACACCCCTGATGAAGGTCTTGTCGCCGAGGACGTAGCCGAAGTTGAAGTAGCGCGCGGCTCCATCCAGATCGACCTCGCGCCGCAGGCCGGGATAGGCCAGCAGGGCTTTCACCTCGCAGGAGAAGAGAAAGCGCTCATCGTCCTCGTACACGTAGAGTTGACGGTGACCAAGGCGATCGTTGAAGACCACGCCTTCGCCTTCCCTGCGGGAAAAGACGACGGCGTCGAAACAGCCATCGATCTTCTTCGGCGTTTCGAGCCGGAACTGTTTCTGCAATTCGACCAGGCGCGTCGTCTTCTGCGTTGTCTTTGTGGCGAGTTCACCGGGAAGATCCTTGAACCCGTAGATGTATCCGGAGAAGGCTGCGGCCGTGTCGCCGGTCACGGCAAAACGCTCCTCACCCGCTACCGGCAGGCCAATGTTGCCGAGGGCGAAGTACTCGTCCGCATGGGTCTCGCAGACATAGAGCGGGTTGTGGGAGAGACGCTGGGCCATCGCATCAATCAGTCGACGGTTTTCTTCGAGCTGCGGCCCCTTCTTGGAGAAGACTCCAAAGATCCCTGGCATCTCGCAGCTCCTAGCTTCGCGCGGGAACGAGCGAGCGGGCGGCACCCTTGGCGCGCGCTTCGAGTTCGTGAATGAAGAGGGAGAGCTTCTCGCGGGAGGTGGCGTGGCCGTTCTCCTCGAGTTGCTCGCGAAGCCACTGCACATCGTCCCATTGCCGCTGATCGAGCGCTTCGAGGAGGCGCCGGTACATGCCGAGAGCCTTGCGCCGGGCGACGGGCAGGGGCAACGAGATGCCCTCCTTCTCGGCCGCCTGGGCACAGAAGTCGTAGGAGAGCCAGTCGTACTTCATCGTTCGCCGGATGTCTGCTCTCGAGGTGAGGGATCCCGCGTGAATCCGGCGAATGGCCAGGGGTTCTGCGATACAGGAAACGGCGTAGAGCATCGTCATCCGCAGCCAGAGTTCGAAGTCCTGCGCCTTGCGCATCTCGACGTTAAACAGGCCGACATGCCGCAGCGCCTTCCTTCGTGCGACGACCGTCGAGGGCGGCATCGTGAAGGACTCCATGTAGAGTTCCTCGAACACCCGCTGGTTCGAGCGCGTGGGGACAACTCGCGGCGGGCCGATCGCCTGCCACTCGAAGTCGGTGTCCTGGGATCCGCTGTAGCAGAGGCCGAGTTCGGGGTACTTCTCGAACTCCGGGACCTGCCGCTCGAGCTTTTCGGGAAGCCACTTGTCGTCCGCATCGAGGAAAGCGACCAGCGGTGAGCCAGCGGCCTCGATTCCCGTGTTGCGGGCAATGTTTCCTCCCCGGTTTTCGGGGAAGAGGATCGGCTGGATCGAATCGCCCATCGAGAGGAGGAGATCCGCCGTACCATCGCTCGAGCCGTCATCAACCACGAAGATCGTTGTCGGGGGCAGCGTCTGCGCCAGAACAGATTCCACCGCGTCTCCGACACAGTCAGCGGCGTTGTAGGCAGGTATAACTACGTCGTAACACAAGCGCTGGGACACAGACCACCTCGCGAGTTCCGTACAAACTCCAAGGCCCAACATAGCCGTCTCTTCCGAAAGAATCGAGTCCCTATCGATCGCGGCCGGAGGACCTGCGGGCTACTTGGGTTGGAGGCGCAGATCATCGAGAAAGAGCACGCGCTCCTGGGTCAATTCCTTGAGAAGGAAGACCACCGTCTTGATTCGTGATGTGTCGATCTTCCGATGTTGTCCCCCGACAACGAGATTCTCGAGTTCGATATGGAGGGTGTTGGGCCCGGGTGCAAGATCTACGCGCTTCAGGAATCGCTCCTTGGGGTCCCGGTAGGCGAGTTCGTCCGTGATCTTCACGAAGAAGGGTAGTGGATCCTCTCCGGCGACGAAGACCTGCAGGTCGAGCCGGTGATAGGCGCTCCAGTCGTGGGGGGGATCGCTGAAGACGACTGCCGGCCGGGTGCCCGGCGAGAACCTGCACTTGAGCGAGTAACTTCCGGAATGCGGGTGTTCCGTTGCCAGGCGAAGGGCACAGCCGCCGCTGCCCTGCCAGGGCAGCAGGTCTCCCGCGCCCTCGAAGTCGGCGAGGACGGGAAGGCGCAGGGCTCGCGCGTGTTCTTCACCAAAAACCCAGAGCGTTCGGGCCACGGGCCAGGCGCTCAGAAGCACGAGTGCGAGAACGACGAGAACGATTCGCCTCGGTGTGGGGTCGTCCAGGGCAGCCATGAGCGCGAGGGCCGCAGCGATGCCAGCCAAGTCGACAGCGAGGTCTCCAAGGGAAGCTTCTCCCGTTCCCAGGAGCGCCTGCAGGCCCTCGATGGCGACACAGATCGCGAGGGTCAAAGCGGCTGCGGGCACGAGATGGCGCAGGAGGCGGGTGAGAAGCCAGCAAAGGAGTGCGGCCAGGGGCAAGTGTGCGAGGTCCATCAACGCGGAGGCCCGAGGGACGCCGTCCAGCTGCGGCGTCGGGAGCAGGGGGATCGCGGCCAGCCCAAGGAGGGCCGCCGAGAGCAGCAACCGGCTACTTCGCGTGGACGGCGCCTGGTCCATAGGTCCTGACCTTGCCTCGCTTCAGAAACGACGAGAGGAAGCCAACCCCAAGCCCGGCGTGAATCGTGGGGAAAATCGCCAGGTAGCGCAGGAGATGCGCGAAGGATGTGCCCCGTGCCAACGCGAAGGAGGCGATGACAACGAGCAGGGCGTAAAAGGAGACGCATCCCGCTGCGAAGAGGAACAGCGGCCAGGACAGGAACGGCAGGAAAGGCAGCGCGACGAGCCCCAGGACGAAGAGCGGAGGGATCAGCTGCCCAACGCTGATCTCCGAGGGGTGCTGACGCAGGTACTTGTAACGGCCGTAGCCGTAGCGGTGCATTTGCCTGAAGAGGCCGCGCAAGCTGTCCCGCGCGTAGTAGAGCACGGTCAGCGAGGGGCTGGTGAAGCAGGTCATTCCGGCTTCGTCGACGCGCGTGTTGAACTCGAGATCTTCACCGGCGTCGAACTCCTCGTTGACGTAACCAATCTCCTCGAAGACCTCTTTGCGGTACGCCGCCCCCATGCTTGCCGCGGGAGCGAAACCCTCGAAGTCGCTGTGAATGAACGAGCTCGGCGAATGACCCAGGCGAGAAGCGCGGGCGTTGGAGATCGCCTCGGACATCGATCCGGGATGCGTGGCAAGCAGCGGCTGTGGCCGGCCGAGGCAGGCCGCCTTCGACACGAAGAAGCAGCGCGCGATACTCGCGAGAAGCTGATCATCCGGCAGGCGAACATGTCCGTCGATGACAACGGATACCTCTCCCCGGGCCGCCTTGAAGCCCACGTTGCGTCCGACGGAAGATCGGCGCCCCGGGTTGTCGATCAGGCGTACGCGCGGATCTTCCTCCGAGAGGCGTCGGACGATCTCACGCGTGGAATCATCACTCATCCCGTCACAGACCAGGATCTCGAGGAGACTCCCGGGGTAGTCCTGGTCGAGGATCTGGCGAATCGTCCCCTCGAGGAAGCGCTCCTCGTTGCGTACGGGCATCACGACCGTGATGAACGGCTGCGCGTCAAGTGGTGGCCAGCGATCCTCTCGAGCGGTCATCGTGGCCCGGCTCCGTCATAAAGAGACATCAGCCGGTCGGCCTGGGCCTCGAAGGTGAACTCACCTTCGACATGTTGCCGGGCGGCGTCGGCCATGGCGTGGACCGCTGCAGGATCCCCGAGGGCACGCTCGATGGCTCCTGCGAGAGCCGCCGCATCACCGGAGGGCACCAGCAGCCCGGTGCGCGAGTCTTCGATCAGCTCCGGAACGCCGCCGACCGCCGTCGCGATGACCGGCGTCTCGGCCACGAAGGCTTCGAGCACGACGTTGGGGAGGCCTTCGGTATACGAGGGATTCACGACGAGGGTACTCGCCGCGAGGCAGCCGAGAACGTCTCGCCGAAAGCCCGCCAGGTGAATGCGCTCGCGCCCTGCCTGGTGTGCGGCCTGGTGCTCAAGAGCCGCGGCGAGTGGTCCGTCGCCGAGAATGAGTAGGTGGAGATCCCCGTGTTTCGACGCGAGCCTGCCGAAGGCGTCGATCAGGATCGCGTGGCCCTTCTCCGGGCTGAGCCTTCCCGCAGCCACGAGAATTCTGGCGTCAGCCGGGATAGCGAAAGCCTCGTGGAGATCAACGGCGGAGAGTTCCTTCGTCACATGGACGGCGTTATGTACGGTGTGTGCACGGCGCGCATCGATCCCGCGATCGATCAGGAATTGGCGTGTCCCCTCCGAGACGCAGATCACGCCTGGCACGCGGCGCAGCACCGCAAGATCAAGACGCTCGTAGAGCTTGACCTTCCAGTCCTCGCCGGTGAAGCCCCGCATGTGCACGAAGTGTGGAATCGTCCGTCCCCATCCCGCAAGGAGGCCGACCAGGTCTGACTTGTATCCGTGGGTGACGAGAACATCGATGCTGCGGGTCGCGAGCTCGGAGCGAAGCAGGGAGATGGCCCCGGGACTGAAGGAGGAACGGGTTTCGATCTGGAAGGTCTCGAGTCCCGCGTCCCTCGCACGGGTGTCGAGTTCCACCGCGCTGCGTCCCTCGCGAAAGGTCGCGACGACACCGGCCCAGCGGCTCGTGTCGAGGCAGCGGCAGTGCTCGAGGATCTGTTTTTCCGGGCCGCCGAAGAAGTTCGTGGCCCGAAGGTGGCAGACCTTACGCGGACCTGCCGAATTCACGCGGGCGTCTCCTGGCCACGGTCCTTGATCTTCTTTGCGGGGTTTCCCGCCGCGATGGCCATCTCGCCAATGGGCTTGACGACAACGGAGCCAGCGCCGATGACCGAGGCTCGCCCGACGTCCGCCATGATGACACTGCCTTCTCCGATCCAGGACTGCGCGCCGATCGAGACGCACTCGAAGACGCCTTCTTGCTGGTTGATGGCCTCGTCGGTACCGGTTCCGTGCTGCCGGCGGCCCGAGAGGATGCTCACCCGCGAAGCGAGAAGCGTGTCGTCGCCTAGAATGCAGGTGCCAAGAATGCAGTAGAGCCCGACCCAAACCCGCGCGCCGATCCGCGCCGTCGGCTGCGTGATTACCGAGCCGAAGTGCATATCGAAGTCCCAGGGGCACTCGGGGAGGACGAGGCAGTAGAAGGCCCGCCGGATGTAGCGCCCGAAGTATCCCGGAATCAACGCCATACATTGTGCAGCGGTCCCGTAGGGAATCTCCGTGCCGAGAGCCAGGCCGAGGCGGGCGTAGATCACCAGTGGGGCCGCGAGGATGGCTGCGAGACCGTTGAGCAAGCCCTTGATCAGCGTCTTCATGACCAGTTCAACTCCGGGCCAACACGGGTCTGTTGAGTGAAGTATTCGTACCAGGTTTCGAGTACGGCAGCCATCGAGAAACGCTGTTCGACCTGCTCTCGAGCCATCCGGCCCATGCGGGTCCGGCTGAGCTCACTGGCGCAGAGCGAGCGCATGGCTTCGGCCAGAGCCTCGGGGTCGTCCGCTGCGACGAGATGCCCGTTCGCTCCCTCCGTCACAAGTTCCCCATTGCCTCCGACATCGGTGGCTATCGAGGGAAGGCCACTGGCCAGGTACTCGAGGAGCGAATTGCTCAGGCTCTCGGCCTTCGATGGCAGAACGCCGATGTCGAAGCTGCGCAGGAGCTCTGGGCCGTCCGTGCGGGAGCCGAGGAAGCTGATTTGTCCTTCTATCTCGAGCGCGCGCGCCTGGGCAACAAGGGCGTCGTGCTCGGACCCTCCGCCGACCAGAACGAGCCGGGCTTGCGGCAGGTCGCGGGTCATGAGGGCAAAAGCGTCGAGTAGCCCCGGGTGGCCCTTGATCGGCCGCAGGTTGGCAACACAGCCGATGAGCAGCTCGTTCCGTGAGAATCCCAGCTGTGTCCGCAGAGCCTGCTTCTCGCCTTCTCGGGGTGGCCGAAAAAGATCGGTGTCAATGGCGTTGGGAATGACCTTGATCCGGGAGGGATCGACCTTTTCCGCTCGAGCCGTATACTCGGCGACCGCGGAAGAATTCGCGACGAAAGCCCGCGTCATTCGATTGAGCCAGCGCAGCTTCCTGAGTTCCCAGGGTGTGTGCCAGTAGCCCAGGCCCAGGTTGCGGCGGCTGGAGATCACCGGCGTGCCAGTGGACCAAGCCGCGAGGGTCCCGGCGAAGTTGGCGTCCCGGAAGAAGGTCACGACAAGATCGAGCATTTCGCGGCGAATCCAGTGCCGCATCCGCTGCAGGCCCCGCAGCCCTTCCGGGGAATAGAGCCGATGGAAACCGAGCAGCTCGCTGCGACAGCCGCAATCCAGGCTGCTGAGCGCGGGATTGTCCCAGAGACAGCAGAGGGCAGGGATGACACTCTTTCGGTCGAAATGACGCAACAGCAGAAGGAGTTGATTCTCTGTCCCGCTGCCTGGCTGGAGGGTGTCGATGACGAAGCCGACCCGCACGGGACGTCCGGGATGCACGAGCTGATGTGGCGCGCTGCTCATGAACTGGCTTCGTGCCACAGCGCGGCCTGCAGGCGCGCGATCTGCGGCCAGCTATAGCTGTCGTGGACGAGCTTGCGGCCGGCCTCACCGAGAAGGCGGCGCCGCTCCGCGTTTGCACGCAGTGCGAGGATCGCCTGGACGAAGTCATCCGCCTGGTCGGCGAGTAGCAGGTGCTCGCCGTCACGCACGTTGAGGCCTTCCGCACCCACGCGGGTCGAGACGACGGCCCGCCGCATGGAGAAGGCCTCGAGAATTTTCAGCCGGCTGCCGCCCCCGATGCGCAGGGGGACGACGAATACCGCGCCGCGGGCCATGAAAGGCCGTACGTCATCGACGGTTCCCGTCAACTCGATCTGGGGCTTGTCGCGGCAGCTCTCTTCGAGCCATGCCGGAGGATTGCGCCCTACGACCAAGAGCTTGAAGTTGCCGTGCTGTTCGAGGCGGGGCAGGATCTCCTCCAGGAAGAAGACGACGGCATCCTGGTTCGGGCGCCAGTCCATCGAGCCGGTAAAGACCAGCGTATGGGGCTCCTCCGGTGTCCTATCTTGTCCGCCGGGATCCTGGAAGAAGTCGATATCGACGCCGTTGGGAACCACCTCGATCCGTCGGCAACCGAAGCCCCTCAAGGTCGTCGCATCCTCTTCGCTGACTGCGGTGGACCAGCGGGCACGGGCGAAGGTCTGCTTCTCGAAGCGGAGCATGCGCCGCGCCTGCATGGCGATGAAGGCACGCTTTGGCGCGAAGCTCTCTTGTTCGGCCATTCGGGTCCAGATCTGGGATTCCACGTTGTGCGCGGAGACGATCCATGGCATGGAGACTCCGCGAAGGTAGTGGGCGTAGGGGGACCACTCCACATGAGCGAGATCGTAGGGGCGTTCCGCGACGAGTTCCCCGAGGCGGGTTCGGTACCCTGCACGGTAGTGGCTGTCTACGGAATAGGGGAGACTCGAGAAGAGGTTCATCGCGACCCTCAGGGGAAAGCCGAGGCCCGACTTGTCGGGCACCGAGCTCTCGGCGACGAGGACGCGAATCCCTCGTTTCTCGATCTCGGCGATGCCCCTGGATGTTGCGCCGTTCGAGTGAACCAGGAGGTCGATCTCGAACTCTTCGCTCAGGTTGGCCAGGAGGTTCAGCGTGCGGATTCGCTTGCCCGTGTTGACCGGAAACGGAATCTCCTCGTCGAGGACGAGGACACGTTTCCTCGGCCGACTTGCTTTGCCATCCATGGCCACTGTGCTTCCCATTCAGGACTCCGGGCGAGAGCGGATCACTGCTTCTTGCGGTAATAGTCGTAGTAGTAGCTGCCCTCGTGATGCCCCTTGTCCAGGAAGTTCTTCGAGGCGCCGTTGAGCACGGTTCCGAGGATCGGAGCCGACTGCATCGACTCGAGGGCTCGGATATACAGGTGCTTCGGCGTCTTGCGCGAACGAAGCACCAGGATCGATCCATCCACCAGCGATCCGAGGGCGTCAGCGTCCGGGAAGGGAACGATCGGAGGCGTATCGATCAACACGCGAGAATAGCTTTGCTTGATGACCGAGAGGAGCTGTGAGAAGCGTGAGGATGTGAGCGTCCTCACCGGGTCTGAAATTCCGTGGGTTGTCGGCAGAATGTGCAGGCTCGAGCCGGCCACCCTGTGCAATGCCGACGTGAGCGGATACTCGCCGTCCAGCACGCCCAAGAGGCCGCGCTTGGGGTAAGGGCGCATCCACTGCCTCAGGGAAGGTCGTCTCAGATCGCAGTCGATCAGAATCGTCGGCGCTTCGGCATTTGTCGCGAACGCCAGCGCGAGATTCATCGAGACCGTGGATTTTCCGTCTCCCGGGATGGGACTGGTCACGATGAGCGTCTTGAAGGATGCCAGTTGCCCATGCGAGAGTTTGGTCTTGAGCCGAAGAAAGTTCTCGACGACCGGATCGTCAGCGCCATCGAGCAGAACGAGCTCGCCGGCATGCTCCAGCTTGACCGAATTCTCTGTATGCGCCGAATTTTCTGTGTGCGCCGAATTCTCTGTGTTCGCCGACTCGTTGCTGAGCGCGGTTCTCGAAGAGGCACTCGTCGGCTTCTGATTCCTGGTCGAGGTCTTTCCATGGGAGCGGCTCATCCGAGAATCCCCCCGTAGATGATGAGCACAGCCGCCAGGGCGGCCCCCGCGATGAGCGATGCGGCGAGGTTGGCCAAGGTCTTTGTTCGGCGTTCCTTGCGTGCGGCCGGTGTTCCGAGAAGGTCGATGTTGGCCAGGACCGTGACCTCGGAGAGGGCCTCGACGCCCACGGCGGAATGGATTCGCGGCGAGAAGAGACTGCGCAGCAGGAGAGGAGCAACGAAGAGGAGGAGTCCCGCGAGGGCAGACCCGCCATAGATCATGTTCTTCTGGGGGCTGATCGGGTTCTTCGCCGGGACCGCCTTTTCCACGACATCGAACTGGGATCCCTTGCGGGATTCCTCGACGCGCAACGAACCCTTCGCTTCCTGGTAGTTCCCTTCGAGCTTGTCGTAGCGCTGCTGGAGGACCTCGTAGCCCTTGGTCAACTCCGCGAGCTGCTGCTGAACCCTTGGAGAGGCTTCAACGCGGGACCGGTACAGGTCGACGTCCGCCCGCCACTTGCGCTCGAGATTCTCGAGCCGTGCGATCTCCTGCTCAACACTCTCGATCTCGACGTCAATCTCGCTGGATTGATTCGTCCTCTCTGGCGTGCTCCCAACGCTTCGAGAGGCGATCTGCTCCTTGAGATCGATGATCTGGTGTGTGAGCGCCTTGACCGCGGGGTGCTCTGTCGTGTAGCGCAACTGCGTTGCGTGGAGTTCGTCCTCCAGCGTATGGAGGCGCTGGACGAGCGGATCCTCGATGATCGTTGGTGTGCCCTGGTCGAGCTCGGTGGCCCCGCGAGCCTTTTCCTCGCGAAGGATGCGGAGCCGGTCGCGGGCTTGCCCGAGTCTCTGCTCGTTCGCCTCGAGATCCGCCTGCCTGCCGGAGAGCAGCCTGAGATTTGCGTCGGAGTTTTCTGCAAGCTCATAGAGATGGGCGGAACGGAACTCTGCGATCCGCCTCTCTTTCGTCTCGAGCTGATCTCGCATTTCTCCGGCCAGACTTTCCAGGGTTCCGGCCGTGGACTCGGCCTGCCGCGTGCGGAGCTTGAAGTTCTCCGAGATGTAGATTTCGGCCAGGCTGTTGACGACATCGGCCGCTCGCTGAGGATCCGTATCGCGATAGGTTAGAACGAAGAGTCCTGCTCCGCGCCGTGAGTCGAACTCAGCCAGGCGGACCGTGACCCGTTGTTGCAGTCGGGAAACCACCTTGCTGTGTTCCGCCGTGCCCCTGGGGAGCTGGAACACTTGCTCCACGAGCTGCGTGAGGTATTCGCGGCTGAGAACGGCCTCCTCGAGGGATCGAAGGCGTACGGACATGTCTTCGGTCACGGTGCTGCGCACGAAGTCCTTGGGGATCTGGCCAGGCGAGACAAAGATCTTCGTCTCGGATTCGTAGAGCTTGTCCGCGAACTCGTAGATCACGATACCGCAGGCAAGACCCAGGCAGAGGCCCGCGACGAGGGTCCACCACCAACGCAACGGGATGTGCAGGGCCTCGACGATCTGGATCATCTGTGGGTTGTTGTTCAAGGTGTTCGTCTCCCTCGACCAGACTCAGTTCACCAGGACCACATCGCCCGGTTCGAGATAGATGTTCTTCGCGCCCGTGCGGGCGTTGAATATCTTCTTGAGATCAACGCGGAAGCGCTCCTCGTTCGACCCTTTCTTACGGATCACGGTCACATCCTCGGAGGAAAACTCCGTCAGTCCTCCCGCCGCAGCGAGAACCTGCAGGAGTCCTGGAGCCTCGGAGAAGGTGAAGACTCCCTGGTTGGTGACCCGGCCCAGGACATAGATCTTGAAGGAGTTGATCTCCTCGACCATGACGGTGACATCTGGGTCGCGCATGTAGGTCGAAAGAAGCGTGGAGATGTGCGAACTGAGCTCCCCGGGCGTACGCCCAGCCGCTTCGACATCCTTGACCAGAGGAAGGCTGATGAAGCCATCGGGACGGACACGGAGCGTCAGGTCTAATCCATTCTCACCCCAGACAACGAGATGGAGGACATCGTCGATGCCGATGTGGTAAGGGGTGGGCTTCGACTCTGCGCCGTGTGCGGCATCCTGGGCCATGGGCAGTCCCAGCATGGTGCCGAGGATCGCGAGCGCGATGAACACTCTCATGAAATACAGTCTCCCTCCGGGAGGACGGGGGTCCGTCCGGTTCATTCCTCGAATCCCTCGGGAAACATCAGTTCCCGGCGGGGTGAATTCAACTCGCAGCGAGCGAAAGGCTCTCTCTTCTCATGCATGAAGGAGCTTTTTCGGGAATACTCACTGCCGATCTCGGGCCACACGGTCGCCGAGGGGCTTGCGAAGGCGGGGTTTGCTTCGGCAAGTATCATAATAACAATGTGTTACGAATCAAGCCAAACAATCGGTTGGCGTGAAGGCTGGGGCGCGACCATGTTGTCCCTGTAAATAAGGAGGTTACATAGATGTCGGAAGAAGCGAAGATCAGGGAGTTCCTCACAGATAGCTACCTCATCTCCGAAGAAGACAAGCTGCAGGATGGTGACTCGTTCATCGAGAAGGCGGTCCTCGACTCCACTGGCGTGCTCGAACTCGTCGCGTTTCTCGAGGAGTCCTTCTCGGTCAGCGTTGATGATACGGAACTGACGCCCGAGAATCTCGATTCGATCAGCCTCGTCGCGGGTTTCGTGCGGCGCAAGATGGCCTCCGCGCCGGCCAGCTAAGCACCGGCAGCGGGACCGTCATGGACTCCAGTCCCATCAATGCCTTCACGGTGGACGTGGAAGACTACTTCCAGGTCTCCGCGTTCGAGGAGCTCTTCCCGCGTACCCGCTGGGATGAGATCCCTCTGCGCGTTGAGCTCGGTCTCGATCGGGTGCTGGAACTCCTCGAGGACGCCGGGGTCCATGGGACCTTCTACATCCTCGGATGGCTTGCCCGCCGCCGCCCTGATCTCGTACGAAAGATCAGAGAGGGAGGTCACGAACTCGGGTGCCATAGCTTGGAGCATCGCCTGGTCTACAGCATGGATCGGGGGGCCTTTCGAGCAGACCTGCGGGAGGCCCTGGACTCCCTTGAGCAGGCGGCCGGAGTGCGCGTGATCCACTACCGGGCTCCCAGCTTCTCGATCACCGCCAAGAGCCTTTGGGCGCTGGAGATCCTGGCCGAGGAAGGCATTCGGGTCGACAGCAGCATTTACCCGGTCTATCACGATCGCTACGGCATTGCGGGGGCGCCCCGTGGACCCTTCCGGCCGCTGGCCGGATTTCCGGAGTTCGTGGAAGTTCCCCCCTCGACCGTCAAGGTCTTTTCCGCCGTGTTGCCTTGCGCTGGCGGAGGTTACCTGCGTCTGTATCCCCTCAGCCTGACACGGGCCGCGATTCGCCGGATCCAGCGCCAGGATGGACGGGGGGCCGTGGTCTACGTCCATCCTTGGGAGTTCGATCCCGGGCAGCCCGTCGTCCCCTCCTCGAGGATGAAGACCTTTCGCCACAGGGTCGGACTTTCGCGCAACCAGGCGAGGGCGCGTTCGCTGCTCAAGACCTTCCGCTTCGGCACGATGAGTCACTTCGTTCAGGCGCGGGGCGGCGCGAAGGCTCTTCCCTTGGTTGAACTGGGCCCTGGCGAGGTACCGAAGGATCGGAACGAGTCTGAGCGAAGCGGGGTCCCTTCGGATCGGACATGACCTGGCGTGACGGAAGTCACGCGAATGTTCGCAAGGCGGGCGACGCGGCCCTGGGCGAGGGGTCTGTCGCGTCAGGGAAGCCCCTCAGCGACTTTCCGAAACGCCAAACAGTCGCTTGAGAAAGCGGGCGCTGCTGCGCACCGCGTCACCGCCCGTGGCCTCAACGATGGCCCCGAAGCGGCGCGCGATGTCGGGAGCGACCTTCTTGCTGACCATGCGAGCGAGGCGTCGTGAGGCTTCCCGCCAGGTGGCGGCGTCCCAGGGCTTGATGCCGACCCGCCGCGTGCGCAGTGCGCGGCAGCGATGAACTGCGGCGTCTCCCAGGCGAACGGTGATCAGGCCGTTGGCGACCCCCTGGCCAACGGGCCCGGCGAGCTTCGAAGTCCAGTTCCCCATGACATCCGCCGCCATTTCGCTTGCGGAGTCGGTGACGCGCTCGATCACCCCTGCGGCCGCTGCCACTGCCATCACGTCCCGCACGATGCGCGTCGTGCCGAGCAGGCCAGGCCGGCTGTAATAGAGGGTCGCGATGCGGACCATCAGCTCGATGTTCCTCAGCAGGGTGATCAGCACATCGAAGAGCGCCGAGGGCGTCATCGCCGTGAGCACGGCGACTTCGGTCGCCGCCCTCCAGACCACGTTGCGCGCGAGGCGGTCGAGCGGCTCGAGGGCTTCATCGATAGCTTTCTTGGTCTGTGCAACGACCTCGACGGGGTTCTTCAGCCGTGTCGCATCATCGATGGCAGCGAGGAGGGCGGGGAGGCGCTCTCGGGCTTCCTCGGGCAGCGACGGATTCCTTTCCTGCCGGGCAACATAGCGCCGGCAGAAGGCGAGATACGAGTTGAGCTGCCGCTGGTTCCACTCCTCGAGATCGGTCGGCAGGTCAGGAGGGAGGATGACTCGCGGGATCTTCGCCCAGCGCCAGGCTGCCCACGAGAGGAATCCCGCGACAGTCATCAATAGCAATCCGGATACGGTCCACGCCAGGATGGGGTGGATCCCCGCCAGCAGGCTGTGAAGGTGGATTGCTTCGAGAAGAATCACTCCCCCGGCAACGAGGAGTCCCGCGATGAAGACTCGGCGCAGGAGGGTCCAGGCGCGGCCCAGGGTAGCGCTCAGGTGAGGAAAGCTGGAACTGCCTTCGCCCTGTTCGATTTCCGGATCCGTAGATCTACTCACGAGCACTCCTCCCGCGGCGGCGAAGATGGTGAACGAGCCAGGCGATGGACAGGCCGCAGGTCGCACCCGTCGAGTCGATAAACGCATCAAAGAGGCGTGGTTCCCGGTTCACGACAGTGATCTGAAGCAGCTCGGTCGCGGCGGCGAAGAGCAGCAGGCCGCTGAGCAGCAAGACAATACTGCCGAAGGAGAGAGCCTCCGCGCGCGCGAGGGAGAGAAGGCCAAAGAGGCCGAGCACCGCAAAGAGGAGTCCGTGTCCGCTCTTCTTGAGTTGGTGGGAGATTGCATTGCGCGTCACCAACTGATCGGTCGTGAGCTTCTTTTTCTCCGGTTTTCTGGCTCTTTTTACGGTCTTCTGTGCGGCTCCCCGCTCCTCCGTCTTCGCCTCAGCCGTGACGGATTTTTTCTCCGCGACCTGAGGGGGTGTGGTCGTCAGCTTGGGTGGGGCGGCGAGTTCCTGCACGCTCGCCACGAGTTCCACCGGACCTTCGAGGGCGGCGCCCACCGTCGTCGCGGGCAATGCAACCCCTGCGACGATGATCAAGGTCGTCAGCACCAGAACCGTTCCCCAGGGTCGTTGCCAGAGGCGCAAGCGAAAGATGCAGTAGAGCAGCATGACGCCCCAAGCGGTGGCGAACAGCGTCTTCCAGGTGCCGACGGTCGACTTGGCGCGGACGGGTGTCAGGTGCAGGTCGTCCGCCCAGGCGGTGCCCGAACGAGCGGGGTTCTGCACGACGATCTGACCATGCTTGGCGTAGGATGGCACGACGAACGATGCTTCGTAGCGCTGCCACCCCTGGGTTCCGGTCAAGGAGCAGAGCGTATGCGGAAGGTCCCAGTGGGCCTTGCCCAGGTGGTCGGTGAAGAAGAGTAGGATGCGTGCGCTTCGCCAGGGATGACGGCCCATGACCACCCGCTCGACGCGCATGCGTCCACTGAGCCGCAGGGCCTCGTATTGCCGGGGATTCTCGATCACGAAGTCGACGCGGCCGCCCTTCTCGTCCCTGGTCTCGAGCCGCAGGCCTGCGCTGCCGCCGAAGCCCTCGCCTTCGGTCCAGTACAGGCGCGGGCTCAGTGTCTTCCAGCCGCTTCCCGGCTTGAGCGGGTTGGTCGTGAAGTCGCCACCAATCTCGATCTCAGGGCCCGCCACGAGATAGGGATCATAAGTCGAGTAAAACAGGCCCATCAGTCCCAGGAAGAGCAGGGCAGGAATCAGGCAGGAGAGCAGCAGGGCTCCCGGAGAATCTCTCTGCTTTGGACTGCTCTGGCCCAAGGTCACGCCATCCCTTTCGCGGAGAAACTCTACCCGCAAAGTGGGAGGGAATCACGGGCAGCCGCTGAACTCCTGGGACCTGCAGGGACTACTGGAAGGTGGGCGCTCACCCCCATCGCTGGCTTGCCCGTAGGAGCCTTCTCTGCTGCCTCCCTGGGGGACGACGAGGAAGTAGAGGCTTCCACTCCCGGGAGTGATCCTGTCGTGGGTCAGGCCAAAGGTCGTGCAGGTCTTGGGCTGGTGGGAGTAGATTCCGGAGAGACTCCCCTGGTAGATGCTGTAGTCCGAGTCTCCCGCAAGACAGGACGCATCCCAGACGAGATCCAGGTCGCTTCCTGTGGCCTTGCTCACGCTGAGTCCCTGTTCGCCAACCCCTTCACCATTCGGCACCTTGCCAGCGCCACCGAGGGCTATACGTTCCGTGTAGACGGAGTTTGCCCCCTTCCAGTACATGAACGGGATCGAGTTGGCACCTGCGGGTACTTTCCAGACGGGGTTGGGTTGCCGATTGTTGTTGTGGTCGAAGGTCAGCTGAACAGCGGGTCCCCAAGTGCTGTTCGCACCACTCCATTTGCGATACCAGATATCCGACTGAGTCGCCGAGTTGTTGCGGTCCAAAGCGGCAAAAACCCAGAGGTCGGTGCCCCGGTGGGTTGTCGCTGCACGGAAACCATAGCTGTTCTGCTCCGGGTGGTCGAAGACCGGGATGTAGGTCCAGGCCCCGGCCTCGCCCATCCGTTTGTGGGCATGCTGGACGCGCTCTCCCGTGCAGGACCAGATGACATGCAGCGTGTTGTCTTCGGTGACGGAGAATGCGAATTCCCGGGTCAGAGCACTGGAATCACAGTTGTTCCCGTCGTCCGAATCCCAGACGAGGCTGTCCTCCGGTTGTGTGAAGGAGGAGCCGTTCCACCGGTAATACTCGATACGGGCGCCATCACACCAGGCGACGACGACAGGCCGACCGCTGGCATCGAGGGTCGAGCCAATCCGGATATTGGTATCTGACAAGTTCGCGACGAATCCGCTACCTTTTGGCGAACCGTCATGCCCGTAGCGGAAATAGCGGAGGTTTCCTCCCGCGTAATTCGAGGTCCGGGTGAACACGAAGATCTCGTCATCCGTTGCGACCACGTTGGAACGCTTGCTGCGGCCGCCATCCGTCGCGATCTCGACCTCGGGGCCGATCCGTGCCGTCGACGCCGCCGGGCTGCTGATCTTCTGCCAGTAGATCCGTGTTCCGTCGGGATAGCTGATCCACAGGTCTCGTCCGTTTCCTGTCAGCGACGCGTGATAGTCGACCCAGCCGTGGACCTGCCCACCGTGCTCGGTATCGTAAGTATTGGCTGCTGTATCGCTGAATGCGGTCCAGGTGGCACCACCATCCAAAGACTTGAAGATTTGGTCATGATTGTCTGCAATGACGAGCCAAAGCTCGTTGGGATCGGACGCGTTGGCGAACATTTTCCAGCGCGGAATATTCAGCGTGGGGTTCGAGGACGTGGTGTTCAGGATGTGCGTTTCCGCCCCTGCGCCGGAAAAGAGCGAAAGTACAAGAATAACCAAGAACAACTTCGTCAAGGATTCGGGGATCACTGCGGCCTACTCCTGTTGCGAACCTTCCAAGGTGAACGTGGGCCCAGCCTTCCGCGCCCGCAAGCGAGTGTACGGCAAAGACCTGAAAAAGCAGCCCCTTTCTTGGCGGGTCGCCGCAGGTCGGCGGCCTCCAGCGGCTGAACGCGCCGGGCCCAGGCTAAACGCGATCGAAACTCGGATCAGCCGCGAAGGACGATAAACACGACATAGGCCAGGTAGGCGGCGAGCCCCAGGGCCCCCTCAAATCGCCCGATCCGCCGCCGATGCCCGACGAAGGTCACTACGAAGAGCGCGACCGTCACGCCGCAGAGGAGCAGGAGATCCGTATTGAGCATCGGATGGAAGCCGATGGGTGAGATCACCGAGGCAAGCCCCAGGATCCAGAAGATGTTGACGATGTTCGACCCGACGACGTTGCCAATGGCGATGTCCGAATTTCCCTTGCGGGCGGCCATGATGGCGGCAGCCAGTTCGGGAAGCGAGGAGCCGACCGCGAGGATGGTCAGGCCGATCATCGCTTCGCTCAAGCCCGCCTGGCGTGCGAGGAGCACCGCGCCATCTACGATCCAGTCGCCGCCGAAGGTGAGTGAGACCACTCCACCGAAGATCATGAGCAGGGACAGTGTCCACGAGAGGCTCCGGTCCGGGGGGGTGTCCAGCGAGACATCATTGTTGCCCTGGCGGGCAATAGAGAAGACGTAATACGAAAACAGAACGAAAAAACCAAGGAGGACCAGGCCATCGCCCCGCCCCAGCCCGGCGTGATCGCTGCCCGTGCCCCCGAAGAAGCGGTCGTTGACCAGGACGCCCAGGATGAGCGTCGCGACCAGCATGAACGGGATCTCCTTGTAGAGCGTGTTCCGTTTGATCAGCAAGGGCCGGATCACCGCTGCTGTTCCGATGATGAGGAGTGTGTTGGAGATGTTGGAGCCGATGATGTTACCCATCGCAAGATCGTTCGAGCCGGAGAAGCTCGCGAGGATCGAGATCACGAGTTCTGGGGCTGAGGTTCCCAGGGACACGATCGTCAGGCCGACGACGATGTCCGAAATCTTCATCTTGCGGGCGATGGCGGCGGAACCTTCGACGAGGTAGTGCGCGCCTCCGATGAGAAGCGGAAAACCCAGGGCAAATAGCAAATAAGTAAGCATAGTCTCGTTTCGTACGCCTTCCGCGGGATGCCGTGGTAGAGGATAGCTGGGATCGACGGAGGAGGATACGCCACTTCTGTCCGCATGGTCCCGGAAACAGAGGGTTGCCGTTCGCCGAGCGCGTCCCATCTCGAACGAAACAAACAGTGTTTGTGGTTTCTTCAGCTTGACGCCCATGGGGGGCGTTGATACCATCCGCCATTCCCGTGCCGAAGATGGCGCGCAGGGTGCTTGTGTGCGGGTCAAGCGCAACGCGCCTGCGTTCTGTTCAACGGACGAGGCGAAACTCGTAGGCAAGACCGGTTCAAACCCTACTCCCAGGAGGCTCGGGAGGCCTCGGGATCGAGGGCAGGAGATCGTAGCTAAGATGAGTGACGCCCACTTGGTGGCCAGCCGTTACGCTCAGGCCCTGTCCGATGCCGTGACCGAGATCGGAGAATTCGACCGGGTGAAACGGGAGCTTCGCGTGCTCTCAGATCTCGTGACGGCGGACGATGAGTTGCGCCACGCGTTGGCCAACCCGGTGATCGGGGTCGTTTCTAAGGGTCGCGTGCTTGCCGAGATCGTCAAGCGCTCGGAGTTTTCTCCCCGCACGGCGCGCTTCGTCGCCGTACTTGCCGAGCGCGAGCGCCTCGCCCTGCTTGGTGAGATCGCGAGCGCGGTCGAGGAAGTGTATGACCACCGCACCGATGTTCACGAGGTCGAGATCACCTCGGCCGCACCGCTCGCGGACGATCTTCGCGAGCGACTGACCAGCGCCTTGGGCAAGGTTGCCGGTGGGCGGATTCGTATCAGCGAGAGTGTGGATCCCGAATTGCTGGGCGGTGTGGTCGCCCGCGTCGGAAGTACGGTCTTTGACGGCAGTCTCAAGACGAGACTTCAAGCTTTGCATTCGAAGATGACTGGCCGAGGCGCACGCGGCAACGCTGCAGGATGAGGAGACGGGCCGCAGGACGGCCCGCTCAGGAGCAAATCGCATGGAATTCAAGGTCGGCGAGATCAGCGAGATCCTCAAGAGGCAGATCGAAGGCTACGAGGAGACGATCGACGTAGCCGAGGTCGGCACGGTCACCAGCGTTGGTGATGGTGTAGCCCGGGTCTACGGGCTGGAGAACGCGGCATACATGGAAATGCTCGCGTTGCCCCATGATGTCTACGGCATCGCGCTCAACCTGGAGGAGGACAGCGTTGGCGTCGTCCTCTTTGGTGAAGTGCATAAAGTCAAGGAAGGCGACCAGGTCCGCCGCACGGGCAGGATCATGTCTGTGCCGGTTGGGGAGGCGATGCTTGGCCGTGTCGTGGATGCCTTGGGTCGTCCGATTGATGGGCGCGGTCCGATCGAGACCAGCCAGGTCGCCCCGGTCGAGCGGATCGCACCTGGCGTGGTGTACCGCCAGCCGGTGAACGAGCCGCTGCAGACGGGCATCAAGGCCATCGACGCCATGATCCCGATCGGTCGCGGTCAGCGCGAGTTGATCATCGGCGACCGCCAGACCGGAAAGACCGCGGTGGCGATTGATACGATCATCAACCAGAAGAGTACGGATGTCATCTGCATCTACGTCGCGATCGGCCAGAAGCAGTCGACCGTTGCCAACGTGGTGAAGACCCTGGAGGAAGCCGGCGCGATGGAGTACACCGTCGTCGTCGTGGCGGGCGCTTCCGACCCTGCGGCGATGCAATACATCTCGCCTTACTCCGGTGTCGCGATCGGTGAGTTCTTCCGCGATCGCGGCGGCCATGTCCTGACGATCTACGACGATCTCAGCAAACAGGCTAACGCCTACCGCGAGATCTCATTGTTGCTGCGTCGCCCTCCGGGACGCGAGGCTTTCCCGGGCGACGTGTTCTTCCTGCACTCCCGCCTCCTCGAGCGCGCCGCCAAGTTGCGCGAAGCCTACGTTGTTGTGAAAAAGGACGCTGCCGAGGATGCTGCGGACTTCGAGGGAAAGGCCTACCACGGTGTGCCCGGCGCGGGGGCTTCCAAGGAGCGCGTGAAGGAACTGGGCGACGACTACGAGGTGCGGGTCGTCAAGGGTACCGGGGGTTCCCTGACCTCACTGCCGATCATCGAGACCCAGGCTGGCGATATCTCTGCCTATATTCCCACCAACGTGATCTCCATCACCGATGGCCAGATCTTCCTCGAGACCGATCTCTTCCACTCAGGGATTCGCCCCGCCATCAACGCCGGACTCTCCGTGAGTCGAGTCGGAGGGAACGCCCAGGTTGGTGCGATGAAGAAGGTCGCGGGCACGCTGCGCCTGGAACTGGCCCAGTACCGTGAGCTCGCGGCGTTCGCGCAGTTCGGTTCCGATCTGGACAAGGCGACGCAGGCGCAGCTCAATCGTGGCCAGCGCCTGCAGGAACTGCTCAAGCAGCCGCAGTACACGCCGCTGTCGGTTGAGAAGCAGATCTGCGTGATCTACGCCGGTACCCACGGCTACCTCGATCAGGTGGTTCTTTCGAAGCTCGGAGAGTTCGAGCGGCGTCTGTATGACTATCTCGATGCGAGCAAGCCCGAGCTATTGGAGCTGATCCGGGAGCGGGGCAAGCTGGACGACGACGTGAGCGAGGGCATCAAGGACGCGCTCGACACCTTCGGCGAGAAGTTCAAGGCAATGAGCGCGGAGGCCTGAGAACGTGGCCAGTAACGCCAGAGACCTGAAGCGGCGAATTCGTTCGGTAAAGAACACCGCGCAGCTGACCAAGGCCATGAAGATGGTTTCGGCCGCGAAGTTGCGCCGTGCCCAGGAAGCCATGATGGGGTCTCGTCCCTATGCGGCGGCCCTGGGCCGGTTGGTCGCCGACGTGGCAGCCCGCGTTCCAGCGGAGTTGCATCCTCTCCTGACGCAGCACGAGCAAGAGCGGAAGGTCGACCTGGTATTGCTTGCGGGAGACAAGGGCCTCTGCGGCGCGTTCAACGCGAATATCATCAAGGCGGCAGAGGCGGCGCGCATCGAGCATGAGGCCGCGGGCCGCTCGGTCGAGCTGACACTGATCGGCAAGAAGGGCATTGACTACTATCGTCGCCGTCCCGAGCACACGGTTCGGGAAAGCTTCGGGGATGTCTTTCGCAAGATCGAGTACACATTCGCTGCGGATCTCGCCGAGACGCTCTCGGAACGTTTTCGTCGAGGCGAGAGTGATGCGGTCTACCTGGTCTACAACCGCTTCAAGTCAACGATTGCTCAAGACGTGACGGTGATGCCTCTCCTGCCGGTTTCGGACCTGGGGGATGCTGCCGATCAGGACGACTATGGTGTTGAATACATTTATGAGCCGAATGCTGCGGTGCTGCTCGAGACTCTCGTGCCGCGTTTCGTCAGCTTTCAGCTCTACCAGGCGATGCTCGAATCGGTCGCTGCGGAACACGGTGCTCGCATGGCGGCGATGGAGAACGCCACGCGCAGTGCGGAAGACATGATCGCGGCCCTGACGCTGCAGATGAACAGGGCACGTCAGGCGGCGATTACCACGGAACTCATCGAGGTTGTTAGCGGAGCGGAAGCCCTCTAGGGGCTTTTCGCGCACGAGGAACGTGATGGCGCAAGCAGGGAAAGTCATTCAGGTGATCGGTCCGGTGGTGGACGTTCAGTTTTCCGAGGGGCATCTGCCGGAAATCTACACCGCTCTGCGCGTGCAGAGTTCCGGCACGAGCGAGGGAATGGATCTGGATGTGACCCTCGAGGTGCAGCAGCACCTCGGTGAAGGACGCGTTCGCACGGTGGCTCTCGAGCCAACCGACGGCTTGGTGCGCGGACTCGACGCGGTGGATAGCGGTAGCCCCATCTCGATTCCGGTCGGCAAGCAGTGCCTGGGCCGCGTGATGAACGTGCTGGGCAGGCCGGTGGACGAACTAGGTCCCATCGACGCGGAAGAGACTTGGCCGATTCACCGCGAGGCGCCCTCCTTCGAGGAACAGTCGACCGAGATCGAGATGTTCGAGACGGGCATCAAGGTCATCGACTTGCTTGAGCCCTACATGAAGGGTGGCAAGACGGGTCTCTTCGGTGGCGCCGGCGTGGGCAAGACCGTGCTCATCATGGAGCTGATCCACAACGTCGCCATGAAGCACGGCGGATACTCCGTGTTCACCGGCGTTGGCGAGCGGACCCGCGAGGGCAACGACCTTTGGCTGGAAATGCAGGAAGGCGGCGTGATCACCGCAGGCGATCCTGACAACTCGAAGGCTGCACTGATCTACGGCCAGATGACCGAGCCGCCCGGTGCCCGCTTGCGTGTCGGCCTGACCGGCTTGACGACGGCGGAGTACTTCCGTGATGTCGAGGGGCAGGACGTGTTGCTCTTCGTCGACAACATTTTCCGCTTCACCCAGGCGGGTTCCGAGGTCTCGGCGCTCCTCGGGCGCATGCCCTCCGCGGTGGGCTACCAGCCGACCCTCGCCAGTGAGATGGGCGAACTCCAGGAGCGGATCACCTCGACTCGCAAGGGTTCGATCACCTCGGTCCAGGCGATCTACGTGCCTGCTGATGACTACACCGACCCTGCACCCGCGACGACCTTCGCGCACCTCGATGCGTCGACGACCCTTAGTCGGCAGATCTCCGAACTGGGAATCTACCCGGCGGTGGATCCGCTGACCTCGACGAGCCGCATCCTCGATCCGCTCGTCCTCGGCGAGGAGCACTACAACACGGCGCGCGATGTGCAGCAGGTGCTGCAGCGCTACAAGGAACTGCAGGACATCATCGCGATTCTTGGAATGGAAGAACTCTCTGAGGACGACAAGATCACCGTGGGACGTGCGCGTAAGCTGCAGCGTTTCTTCTCGCAGCCCTTCTTTGTCGCCGAGCAGTTCACGGGCATGGCGGGCCGCTACGTCGAGCTGGCTGATACGATCCGCGGCTTCCGCGATATCGTTGATGGCAAGTACGACGATCTGCCCGAGCAGGCTTTCCTCTATGTCGGCACCATCGAGGAGGCCATCGAGAAGGCCGAGAAGCTCAAGCAGGCGGGCTAGGAGCCCGTTCGCTCGAAAGGCGCCAGGAATGCTTCCAGAGAAGATCCATCTCGAGATCGTCACCCCGGAGCGTCGCGTGCTCGAACGCGATGTCGATGAGGTCATCCTGCCGGGAAGCGAGGGTTCCTTCGGCGTTCTGCCAGGCCATGCCCCGATGCTGTCGGGCTTGTCGGCGGGTGTCGCTGTTGCCCGGGGTGGGGGCGAAGACGTGGTCATGGCGATTTCCGCAGGCTATGCCGAGGTGGATGCGAGCCACGTGATCGTGGTCGCCGAGACCTGTGAGACGGCGGATGAGATCGATGAACAGCGCGCTGAGGCCAAGGTCAAGGAACTCGAGGAGGAAGTTGCCTCGAATTCCGAGACGGATCCGGAGATCGTGCGCTTGCGAATGTTGAAGCACATTGCGCGCATCCGGGCCTCGAAGGGCAAGTATTGACGCGGCAATACCTTTGTGTCGATAGTTCAGACGATCCGTGAATCCACTTTGGCGGGACCGCGCACGGCGATCCAGGCGACGAGCATCATCGCCACTGCGGCGAGTCCCAGACAGAGGCCCCACCAGATCCCACGGACCCCCATGCCGGCACGGATCGACAGAATCCAGGCGAGCGGCAATCCCAGCAGGTAGAACGCGACCAGGTTGAAGATCACGGTGGGTTTGGTGCGTCCCATTCCCCGCAGCACGCCGTTGGCAACGACCTGCAAGCCATCGAAGAGCTGGAAGGTCGCCGCAATCGGCAGGAGGAGTGCCGCGAGTTCGATCACCACGGTGTCGCCCGGAACATAGAGCGCTGGCAGGTCCTGCCGGAATGCGACGAACGTGATTGCGAACACCGCCATCATCATCCCGGCAAGGCCCATGGCCACCCAGGCCGCCCGTTGTGCGCCGTTCGGGTCCTTCGCGCCGATCAGGTTGCCGACCCGGGTCGCGGCGGCGATAGAGATCCCCAGCGGAAACATGAACGACAGGCTCGCAAGGTTGAGGACGATCGTGTGACTCGCGAGTGCAGCGGCACCGAAGCGGCCCGCGAGCAAAGCCGCGAACTGGAAGGCCCAGACCTCGAAACCGATCTGTGCGGCGACGGGAGTGCCGTAACGCAGGACCTCGAGCAGGCGAGCGGGCCTGAGGACCTCTGTCGACCAGGGGATCCAGGCTCCTTCGTGGAGTCGGAAGAGAAGAATCCAGCCCGCCAGTGCTGCGACGAGAAAGATGCGAGTCACGCTCGTCGCGATTCCGGAACCGACCAGGCCGAGTGCGGGTGAGCCGAGATGACCAAAGATCAGCACCCAGTTGAAGGCGACGTTGACCAGGTTGGAAATGAGGACGATCCACATGGCGGGGGTGACGATCGCACGTCCCTGGAGATACTGCCTGAGCGCGGTGAATACGAGAAACGCCGGGACCGCGGGAATCTGCACGATCGCGTAGTTGTGAGCCTGTGCGGCGATGAGCGGGTCCTGGCCCAGAGCCACGAGGGCTGTCTTCGTCAGCAGGAGGGCGAGTGCTGTCGGAATGCTGATCAACAGGGCGACCGCGATCCCTTGCTGTGCCGCGAGGCCGACTCGCCCACCGTCTCCCGCGCCGTGGGCTTGGGACACGAGAGGGTCGATGCCGAAGACGATCCCCATCGAGACGATCAACACGCCAATGACCCAGACGTTCCCCAGCGCCGCCGCGGCCAGCGATTCGCGGTTGACACGGCCCACCATGAGAGCGTCGATGACGCCCAGCATCATCGTACCGACCTGTGTTGCGATGACGGGTGTCGCGATCGCGATCAGGCGCCGGGCTTCATGAGTCGTCGAGCGCATGGAGCGTAATGGTGCACTCAATCGGCTTAGGCGCAAACCCCCACGAGTGATTGTCTGGTTAGGGGGAGAGGGAGAGGCTATTCTTGCTCGCATCCGGGTTCCATGCAGGAACCCGATCTCCTCGAGGATCACCGATGAAGCGCCATCTCCTGCCGTTGTTGCTCATCCTGCTCTTTCTCTTCGCTCCCATCGCCCTGGCGGATCATGCGGGGAAGGTCATCCAGACGATGGACTCGGGGGGTTACACCTACGTGCTTCTGGATACCGCCCAGGGCAAGGTCTGGCTCGCCGGGCCCTTGACGCCGATCAAGGTTGGTGAGCGGATTGAGTGTGGCCAGGGTCTCGAGATGAGAAAGTTCACATCGGCAAGCCTGAAGCGCGAGTTTGAGCAGATCTGGTTCGTCGGTGGATTCGGCAGCGATGCCGAGATGAAGAGCAGTCCCCATGGCGGCACGGGAATGGGCATGGCCTTGGGGATGGGCAACAGCCCGCACGGGGCAGGCTCCGCGAGCATGGGAAAGGCCTCGAGCGTCAAGAAGCCAGCGGCAGGTTCGATCCCCAAGGCGGGGGTCACCATCGAAGAGTTGTATCGTCAGCGCGCCGAGCTCAAGGGCCAGATGATCGAGGTGCGCGGCCTGGTCATGAAGGTCAGCCGCCAGATCATGGGCAAGAACTGGATTCACTTGTCGGACGGTACCGGGGAGACCGGTCAGGACGACCTGACGATCACGAGCCAGGGAGCTCCGAAGGTCGGGGATCTCGTCGTGGCCAAGGGGCAGCTGAATACCGATGTCGATCTCGGCTCCGGCTACTTCTTCACGGTACTGCTCGAGAAGGCGGAATTTAGCACTCGCTGACGAGGACCCTTCGTGAACGCTCGAGGCTAAGGGCTCGCGAAAGAACATCTTCCTGTTTTCGCATCCCACCTTCGGGCCATCTTCGGCCCATCTTCGGCCCGGACTCAATCACGAAATCCTCGACGTAGCGCTGCTACGCCTCCGGTTTCGCTCAATCGCCCGAACCAAATCTGACCCGAATCTGGGTACGAAATTCGGGAACTGATTCTTGCGTGGACCCTAACGGGCTTCGCGCCGAGCGCGCTCGAGCCAACGGCGCGCCGAGGCGTCGTCCTGAAGTTGCAGGCCGCGGCGAAGCGGGGCGATGGCCTCGCGAGCCCTGCCCGCGAGGACCAGGCTGCGGCCCAGGTTGAAGAGGGTCCGTGCGTGGTCGGGCTGAGCGTCGAGAATCTCCCGGAATAGCTGCGCTGCGTGGAGATGCTTTCCGGACTTCCCGAGTTCAATCGCCTGCCTGTGCCGACGTCTCAGGATGTCCTGGTCGAGGCCGAGGGCGGTGGCGTAGAGCTCCGCCGCGCGCTTCGCCTGGCCCGCGCGGGAGACAATCTGTGCGCTGAGGAAAACGCCTTCTCCGGGCAGCGCCGCTGTATCGATCGCTTCGTTGACCAGCGCGATCGCTTCGTCCTTCTCACCCGCGAGAACCTTCTGCTGGCTGAGGCGAAGGAGCGCGTTGCCCAGATAGGTTGGCACCAGGTTGTTCTCGGGTTCGAGTTTGAGCACGCGGCGGAACGCCTGGATCGCATTCTCAGTGTTGCCAACCCGCAACTCGGCTTCTCCCAGCCAAAGCCAGATCGCCGGAACGTCGGCGGGGGAGAGTTCCTTCGCATGGCGCCGGGCGCTGAGCGCCTCGTCGTATCGGCCAAGCTCCGTGAGGGCATCGGCGTAGAAGGTCCAGAGCCGGGGGTTGCGTTGCTCAATCTCGAGGGCTTTCTCGTAGTGCTCCGCCGCGGCGACGACATCACGCGCCGGGTTTCTCTTGGAGAAGAGGTGTCGGGCCAGATCGATGTGGGCTGTCGTATTCATCGGGTAGGCCGCGATTCCCGAAGCGATGAGTTTCGGCTCGACCTTCCAGTCGGCGACCCGCGCCATCGTGAGTCCCGCGAAAAGGAGCGCGACCAGCCCGATGACATAGATCGCAGCGCGCCGAGAGCTCTCGCGGTGAAGATAGCGCTCGAGAAGCAGCGCCATCGCCAGCAGAAAGCCGACAGCAGGAAGGTAGAGGAAGCGTTCCGCAAAAAGAACGCCGGAAACGCTGACAGTGTTGAGTGTCGGGCCCAGCGGCAGGAAGAAGAGTGCTGCGGCAGCAACGGCCGTGACCTGGCGGCGTCGACGAAGCGAGAGGAACGCGAGCACGAGCATGGCGATCACGAACGCCGCGCCCGCGAGGGCCTTCGCGTCGAGGAGACCATCCGCGATGGATAGGGTGCCTGTCCCGTAGAAATAGTTGAGATGGAATGGCGCAACGAGCAGCCGCAATGCCGTGAGCAGGAGCCAGGCTGCTGTACCCCAGCGTGCGCCGAGGGACTTGCCGAAGAGAGGCATGTCTCCTGGGCCCAGCATCGGCACGCCACCGAGGGCTCCCGCGAGGGTGTAGCGCAATCCCAGGTAGAGCAAGAGGACGCCGAAGGCAGCGCCCCAGCTCAGGTAGAGCTGCCTTCTCTGTTCTCTCGAGATCTGCCCGGCATAGATCCGCGCGATGTCAACGACGACGAGGATGAAGGGCGCGGCGACAGCGTACTCCTTCGAAAGCAGTGCCGCGGCGACCAGAAGAGTCGTCGTCCCTTCGAGGAGCCAGGGCCTGGCACTGCTCGTCGCCTTGAGATGCAGCAAGAGGGCGGCAAGGATGGCGACCGAGGCCATCAGGTCGGCCCTCCCGACGAACGAGCAGACCGCCTCCGAAAGCACTGGGTGGACTGCAAACACCACCGCCAGCGGGATGGGCCAGCGGCTTGATGGCATCAGCGTCGCCAGGAGCAGCGCGACCAGCAGCGCTGCGGCCATATGCAGTGCCATATCGGTGAGATGAAACGCTGCCGCATCGAAGCCCAGTGTGCGGGCCGTCAACGCGTAGCTGGTGCTGACCAGGGGGCGGTAGGAGCGCGTGGCGAAGTCCGCGTCCATGGGAAGACCCCAGAAGTCCGAGGTCCAGATGTCCGCTAGCGATCCCTCCAGTACGACCGCGTTGTCCTTGCTGATCCACGTGGAATCCGCGATGAAGGGATTGGCCGGTAACAACAGGTACGGGACAAACGCCGCGAGTGCCACGAGAAGTAGCCCTCGCCAGCCCGGCGCTCTTTCGAGTGCTGCGTCGCTAACTCGTGTCTTTGCTTGATCTGCGCTCATTACGGGGCCAGATCCTATCGCGAAACTTGTCGTTGTGCCCGCGTGGCGCGGGTCTCGTGCCACCGGGCGCACAATGGCGGAGCGCGGATGCAAGGTCCCCGCGGCACGCTTCGTCTCGCGTCGCCGTGCCGCGACGACTCGCTGGACGGGTCTTTCAGTGGGGGAACACAGAAATCCACCGTACGAATCGCGGCCCTTGTCGCCTGATGCCACTCAGCCAGCCCGGCTCCTCCACATATGCCCGAGCCAGTCCTGAGGTGATCGACCCCTCCATTTCTTCAAGGTTGCGGCGAAGAAACAAGGGGGGCGGGCACGGCAAGCCGCGCCCGCTTGATGGTTTTCTTCTCCGCGTGATTCAGATCACTGGGCCTTGCTGAGCTGGCGTGCCTGAAGCGCCGTTACTGCGGCGACGCGGACGATCTCCTCCACCGACGCGATGTGGTTCAACACGTTTGCCGGCTTGGCGAGACCGCAGAGGAAGGGTCCGAGGATCTCCGCCTTGGC
>JANTFM010000002.1 GCA_024763475.1 Acidobacteriota bacterium
GGATGCTTTCTCAAGGGCCAGGAAGGCGAAGCCCTAGAGCGCTTTCTCTTCGCCCGCCGCCGCACACTCACACTCACGCTGGTCGTGACCTGGCAGTGCAACCTGAGATGCACTCACTGCACGGTACTCGATAGGCTCGCAAGCGAGGAAACGCGCCGCATCGACGTTGAGGCCCTCATCGACTTCATCGAGCGTTATCTCGCGCACAGTCCGGAGATCGAAGAACTCAAGATCACCTTCCTGGGCGGCGAGCCGTTGCTCGTTCCCGGCTTGTGCCGGGAAGTGATCGAACGCACCCGTCCTCTGGCGCCGGTCGTGCGCTACGACACGACGACGAATCTCGCCTGCTCGTTGGGAACGCCTGAACTGGCTCTGCTGCACGACCTTGACGACATCATCGTCAGTCTCGATGGACTCGAGGACCAACACAACGCACAGCGCAAGCCGTTCCGGGCACAATTCAACCCCTTTGAGCGCACCTTTGGCAACCTCGAGAAGCTGGTGTCCGACGGGCTGGCCGAACGACTCTACGTCCAAGGCGCGATTCGGGACGAGTTCGCCACAATGGAGAGTTTCCAGGATTTCCAGCGGGAGCTCATGCGTCTTGGCGTGCGCTACGATCGCATCGCATTCGAAACGATCCATCCAGCAAAGCACAAGATGAAAGCCCAGGAGTCGTACCTCAGTGCGCTCAAGACCCCGCATCTGCGCGCAGATGCCTGCTGCAAGTTCCGGGGAGGGCGCAAGCTCGTCATCGACCACGACGACTCGATCCGCAGTGATTTCTACGACTGGGATCTTCTGGGAACGACGCACGACGCGATCGGTGATTTGCTCGAGCGACACAGGAAGCTCGTCTTCGACACGATGCCTGCACTCCTTGACCCGGTTTGCAGGAGTTGCCCGGTGATTGGCTACTGCTGGGGTGGTTGCACCAACTCGCGTCTGTTGACCGGGGATCGACCCAGTCGTTTCTGCAATCAACTCGGTCTCACCGAACGAGTCAAGCAGCTCGCCGCCAACGGTAAGCTCCGCCTGTAGAACGGGTCGTGGTTCCCGGGCAAGTATTCCTTTCCGCGATGACCAGCAGCCCTTCGCGCAACATCCGCGCCTCTACAGGGAACGAGTGGTCGCAGCGTCTCGCCGCATGGGCTGGTTCTCAAGGGGCAGCCTTTGTAGAATTATCGCTTGCGCATTCGGCGCCCATTCCCGCAGGAGTCCTCCATGAAGCGCGTTCTCGTCGCCCTCACCGTTTATTGTCTGCTCGTCTCGCCTGTGTTCGCCCGCACCAAGAAGGATCGGCAAGCGTCCCAGACACCGGCAGAGAAAGTCCTACTCTCATCCGAGACTTTCTCGGGCATTCCATTTCGCGGCATTGGTCCGGCCATCACCTCCGGACGGATCGCGGATATCGCGGTGGATCCCCGGGATCCGTCAATCTGGTTCGTTGCCAGCGCCGCCGGCGGCGTTTTTAAGACGGAAAATGCGGGTGTGAGCTTCCAGCCGGTCTTCGATGATGCCGGCTCCTCTTCCATCGGCTGCGTCGCCATCGCCCCGTCGAACAGTCTCGTCGTCTGGGTTGGATCGGGGGAGAACAACAGTCAGAGAAGCGTCGGTTACGGTGACGGTGTCTACAAGTCCATCGATGGAGGCGAGAGTTTTCTCAACGTCGGCCTGAAGGACTCCGAGCACATCGGCAAGATCATCATTGATCCGCGGGACGAGAACACGGTGTTCATCGCGGCCCAGGGGCCACTTTGGCGTGCCGGAGGAGACCGCGGCCTCTACAAGACCAACGATGGAGGAAAGACCTTCAAGAAGGTGCTCGAGATCTCCGACGATACCGGCATCTCGGACCTTGTGATGGATCCACGAAACCCGGATCTGCTCTACGCGAGCGCCTATCAGCGTCGACGCCATGTCTGGACCCTGATCAATGGGGGGCCGGAGTCCGCGATCTACAAGTCCTCTGATGGTGGAGAGACCTGGACGAAGCTCGAGAAAGGTCTGCCGAGTGGAGATGTGGGACGCATCGGACTTGCCATATCTCCGGCGAACCCGGATGTGGTCTATGCCTTGATCGAGGCTGCAGAGAACGGCGGTTTCTACCGCTCGCGCGATGCGGGAGCGTCATGGGAGAAACGCGGCGATTACAATCCCACGAGTGCCCAGTACTACCAGGAGATCATCGCCGATCCGCTCGAGCTTGGCCGGGTCTATGCCATGGACACCTGGATGCAAGTTACGACGGACGGCGGCGCGTCGTTCACAGGCGCCGGCGAAGCGGACAAGCATGTGGACAACCACGCGCTATGGATCGATCCCGAGGATACCCGGCACCTGATCGCGGGTTGTGACGGGGGTGTCTACGAGAGTTTCGACCGTGCAACGACCTGGCGCTTCATGACGAACCTCCCCATCACCCAGTTCTACAAGGTCACCGCCGACAACGACTCTCCTTTCTACAACGTCTACGCGGGCACGCAGGACAACGCGACCCTCGGTGGGCCTTCCCGCACGACAAGTAGAAACGGGATTGTCAACGCGGACTGGTTCGTCACGGTCTTCGGCGACGGATTCAAGACCGTCGTCGATCCCGAGGACCCGAACATTGTCTATTCGCAGTGGCAGTACGGTGGACTCGTCCGCTTCGACAAGCGTAGCGGCGAGATTGTCGAGATCCAGCCCCAACCTGGAAAGGGCGAAAACGCCCTGCGCTGGAACTGGGATTCGGCGCTGATGATCAGCCCGCATTCCGCAACGAGGCTCTACTTCGGTGCAAACAGGCTCTTCCGCAGCGACGATCGAGGCGACAGCTGGCGGCCTCTCGGCGGGGACCTGACACGCCAGATCGATCGCAACAAGCTCAAGGTCATGGGCAGGGTCTGGAGCATCGACGCCGTCGCCAAGAACGATTCCACGTCGTTCTTCGGCACGATCGTCTCCGTCAGTGAGTCGCCCCTTGTCGAGGGCCTGCTCTACGTCGGAACAGATGACGGTCTCGTCCAGGTCAGCGGAGATGGTGGCAAGAACTGGACGAAATACGAGAGCTTCCCGGCAGTTCCCGAGGGGAGCTACGTCAATCAGCTACAAGCTTCCCTGCACGAAGTGGACACTCTCTACGCCGCCTTCAACAATCACAAGCAGGGTGACTTCACGCCTTACCTGCTCAAGAGCCGCGATCGGGGCAAGACCTGGACCTCGATCGCGGGAGATCTTCCTGAGCGAGGCTCGGTCTACAGCATCGTCGAGGACCATGTGAACCCGAAGCTGCTGTTCGCGGGCACGGAGTTCGGGGTCTTCTTCACCGTGGACGGTGGTACGAAATGGGTGCAGCTCTCAGCCGGTATTCCCCCGGTCGCGGCCCGCGAGCTGGATATCCAACGCCGGGAGAATGATCTGGTCGTGGGCTCGTTCGGGCGCGGGATCTTCATCCTCGATGACTACACACCCCTGAGGCAGGTCAGTGAGGAGGTCTTGAAGAGCGACGCGCTGCTCTTCCCCGTCAAGAAGACCCTGATGTTCATGCCGTCGGCTCAGTATGGCCTTCCGGGGAAGGCCTTCCAGGGCAGTGATTTCTACACCGCCCCCAATCCGCCCTACGGGGCCGTGTTCACCTACTATCTCAAGGAGGGCTTCAAGACCCTGAAAGCCGAGAGGAAGGAACGGGAGAAGGCCGTCGAAGACGAGGGCGGCACTCTCGAGTATCCCAGCTGGGAAGACCTGCGTCTCGAGGCGGCCGAGCCGGATCCCGCAGTCGTGCTCACGATTCGAGACCGCACGGGGCAAGTCATCAGGCGTCTCACCGGCCCGGCAGACTCGGGCTTTCATCGCGTGTCGTGGGATCTTCGCTTTCCGCCGTCAACGCCCGCGCGCCTGGATCCGCCTCCGCACGATCCCTGGGGCCCGCCGCCCTCAGGACCGATGGTGGCGCCGGGCGAGTACACGGTCAGCCTCGCGCGCCTTTCGGGCGGCTCACTCCTGCCTCTTGCCGAGGCGCAAAGCTTCGAAACCGTGCCCCTCGGGCGTGCGACCCTCGAGGCGAAGGACAAGCAGGCCGTCCTCGCGTTCGAGCGCAAGACCGCTGACCTTCAGCGCGCGGTCCTCGGTGCCGGCCGGGTTCTGGGCGAGCTCGACCAGCGTCTCAAGCTGATCCGGCGGGCTTTGCTCGACACACCGGCAGCCTCCGAGTCGATGCTCGCGGAACTTGCGACGATCGAGGACTCGCTGCGGGCACTCCATGTGCGCTACGGCGGTGATTCCATCGTGAGATCTCACAACGAGCCCGACCCTCCCGGCATTCGTGAGCGTGTCCTCCGCATCGTGAAGGGTCAGTGGCATGCGAGTTCCGCCCCGACCAAGACCCACGTCGAGAACTACACGATCGCGGCCGGGGAGTTCGCAGACTTCCTCGTCGATTTGAGAAGGCTGGTCGATGACGAGCTAGCGGCTCTTGAACGACGCCTCGATAGCACGGGAGCACCATGGACACCCGGACGAATTCCCATCTGGCAACCCTAGCGCATCCCGCGATCGGCTGGTGATCACGTAAATGACGAATCTCTCGCTGGGTCTTGCTTTGAACGATGTATCCGCAAACGGGCACGGCCTACCATGCCCCGATGAGATGAGGTGAATGATGAAGAATCTGACGACCCTGGCGCTGCTGCTCTTCGTTCTGGCGAGCATCCCGCTCCCAGCACTTGCAGAGGCACCCGCCAAGCAGACAGAGGAGAAGCTCTACTACGAGACTCGCGACGATGTCCCCGAGGCCTACCGCTGGAAGCTCGAAGATATCTTCGACTCTCTCGATAGCTGGGATACGGCCGCGGGTGCGTTCGAATCCAAGTTACCTGAACTCGCTCGCTTCAAGGGCAAGCTGGCCGACTCCGCGGACAGCCTCGCCAGCGCACTTGACCTGCGCTACGAACTCGAGCGGTCCCTGGACGACCTATACGTCTATGCATCCCAGTGGCAAACAAGCGATACGCGGAATGCCACCGCGAACCAGTATCAGGGTCGTGCGCAACAGCTCGCAGCGAAATTCGGCCAGGCCACTGCGTTCATCGCGCCGGAGCTGACCCAGATTCCTGACGATCGGCTGCAAGCCTATCTGAAGCAGGAGAGGGTGAAGGTCTATTCCCACGTCATCGCGGACATTCTCCGCAGCCGGGAGCATCTCCGCTCGGACGAAGTCGAGCAGGTCCTCGCGGCGGCCTCTCTGCTGACCGGCGCCCCTGTCGGCATCTACCAGGGACTGGTCAGCGCGGATATTTCCTGGCCGGAGTTCAAGGCGGAGAATGGCCAGCAGACCCGTGCGATCCCAGCCCTCTTCTACACCTTCATGGGAAGCCAGGATCGGCGGGTGCGTCGCGATGCCGCGCTCGCGCTCTTCGGCAGCTATGACCAATTCGGCCACGCGCTGGCCAAGACTTATGCCGCATCCGTCAACAAGGACGTGTGGTTGGCGAAGACGCGCCACTATGGCTCGAGTCTCGAGATGGCCCTCGATCAGAGCAACGTGCCGCGGGGCGTCGTGGACAATCTGGTTGCGACTGTGCACGAGAACGCCGATGCAGTCCACGACTACGTCGCTCTGCGCAAGCAGCTCCTCGGCATCGAGGAGTTCCATATCTACGACCTCTACGTCAGCATGGTGCCCGAGGCCGAGAAGCGTTATCGCTTCGACGAGGGCTGGGCCCTCGCGATGAGCTTCTGGAAAGAGACCTACGGCAACGAATACGCCGGCGTTGCGGCCAAGGCTCTTGCCGATCGCTGGGTCGACGTATACCCCAACGCTGGCAAGCAGGGTGGGGCCTATTCCTGGGGCAGCTACAACAGCCACCCTTACCTCTTCCTCAATTGGGGGGGCACCCTCGAGGATGTCTTCACGCTGGTCCACGAGATGGGTCATTCGATCCACACCTATCTTGCCAACGAAGCCAACCCCTCCCACGACGCGAACTATGGTCTCTTCGTGGCTGAGGTCGCATCCGTCGCGTCCGAGAGTCTCTTCTTCGAGTGGCTCTACGAGCGCACAAGTGATCCAACGGAGCGGTTATCGCTGCTCAACCTGAGAATGAACAACATCACGGGTACCTTCCTACGGCAGATCTTCTTCCACGAGTTCGAGGCCTCGGCCCATGCCGCAGCCGAGGCTGGACAGGCGCTGACCAAGGACGCCCTTGGCAAGATCTGGGGTGACCTGTGGCTTGCCTACTACGGCGACGGAGCAACCCTCGACGAGGAGTACCGAGCCGGATGGGCTCGCATTCCCCACTTCTACCGCAGCTTCTACGTGTTGAAATACGCGACATCTTTCGCCGCGGGAGAGGCGATCGCGAGCCGAGTCCGTTCCGGTGACAAGAGCGCGGTCCAGGACTACCTCGCCGCCCTGAAGCTGGGAGGAAGCGTCTATCCGATGGATGCGATCAAGCGGGCGGGCGTCGATCTGAACGATCCCAAGGTGATTCGCGCCGTAATGGACCGCTACCGCGAGATCCTTGACGAGATGAAGAAGCTGCGTCCGTAACCTAAAGACATTTAGTGATTTAATGGCAGAATAGCCGCTGGGGCACGGAGTCTCGTGCCCCAGCCGCGAACGCGAGGAGCGTTTTCAGCTTGTATCCGAATCGAATTTTGTGCATCTTCTCAAAACAGGCCGCCTCTCCGGCGGCCTATCGCTTGGGGACCGTCCATGACGAAGCGCTGTATCGCGGTATTCCTTTTCGGAGCCGCACTCGCGACCCTCCTGACAGCCGCAGCGATGACCACACTCGCCGCACCCCGCAGCCTGATCTCGCGTCCGTTCGACTGCACGCGATGCTCAGAGGTCTGCGAGCAGCTCTGCTCGCCAGCAGACCCCGATCCCCTCGACGCGATCGATGACTATCGTCCGCTCCCGGCGAATTCGTACCGATGCGATCCTGAGGACGGCTTCTGTGCCCGCCCCTGATGTCTTGAGGCGCAAGTGGAGAGCAAAACTGGGGTAATCTGGACGGTGAAACAAAGGAGACTGTCATGAGCCAGAGCCTGAGAGGGACCCAGACCGAGAAGAACTTGTTGACCGCTTTTGCGGGTGAGTCACAAGCCCGGAATCGCTATACCTACTATGCCGGCGCAGCCCGCAAGGAGGGATTGATCCAGATCGCATCGATTTTTCAGGAGACCGCAGAGCAGGAGAAGGAGCACGCGAAACGTTTCTTCAAGTTTCTGGAAGGTGGCGAGGTCAAGATCACGGAGACCTTTCCTGCGGGGACTATTGGAGACACGCTGAAGAACCTCGAAGCTGCGGCAGCTGGGGAAGAGCACGAATGGACCGAGATGTACCCCGCCATGGCGAAGGTCGCCCGCGAGGAAGGTTTCGAGAAGATCGCGCTGGCCTTTGAGGCGATCTGCGTTGCAGAAAAGCAGCATGGCAAACGTTATCGGGATCTTGCCGCGAACCTCAAGGCGGGACGTGTGTTCAAGCGCGATGGAAAGGTCGTCTGGCGCTGCTTGAACTGTGGTTACCTCCACGAGGCGGACGAGGCACCGACGGTGTGTCCGGCCTGCTTGCACCCTCAGTCCTATTTCGAGCTTCTGGGAGAGAATTGGTAGAGACCTGCTTGTCCTCCGTCGCGAAGGCTGCGGAGCGCGGCCGGGATTCGTGCCTGGAGGCCACCCCGCGGAGGAACTCCAACTCTGAACTGCAGCGGCTGCGGAGACCTGCCGAGATCAGAGCCTGGAGGCCACCTTGGGGGAGTCTCCGGCCCGAGTTGAAGCAACTGCAAAGACACGACGACATCGGAGCTGTCCGGACTCCCGTTCTCCTCTTCTCGTTGTGGTCTTCTCCTAAGGCGTTCATGAAGCGGCGGGCTTGAGCTGCTTTCTCGTTCCCCGGCTATCGGAGCGCGGGCTGCCTGGCTTCATCGGACGGGACCGGGCGGCCTCGCAAGTCCTCGACCAGGCGCATGAGAAGCTTCTCGAAAGTCTCGGCGCTCGTTGAGCGGGGATTCTCGATGATCCTGTCCAGCTCCTCGTCCCGGCCCAGAAGAGGCTTGAGTTCGACACTCCAGGCGAGCGGCGCATGGCCTGGAACCGTCGTCTCGGCGAAGCGCCGGACAAGTTCCTCCAGAATGGCCAGGTCGTGTGTGACCAGTTCCTCCCTCCGGTTGATCTGCATCATCATGGCCGCCAGGGCATTCATGTTCTGCCAGATGTGAAGCCCGTCGCTCGGGTCGGCGGTCTCGCCGAGCTCGATCCATTCCTTGAGGCGGGTCTCCAGCAACATCAGCTGGCAGCGATCGCTCAACCGGATCCGGGTGCGAATGCCCGAGTGAAGCAGTACGGCGACAGCATCTCCTGCGACCTCGAGTCTATTGCGGAGCTCACCCTTCGCCGGATCGCCACCGCGGGAGACGGCGACGTGAAACGCCTGAAACGCCCTGCGCAACTCGGCGCTGGCCGAGGCGGAGTTCAAGCCCCCCAGCTGGCAGGGCTGCGCAACGACCTCGCAGGCTCGGGACTCCAAGGCGATCGCGGCCTTGACGAAGGCTCCCAGTGCCTGGTTGCAGTTGCCGATGATCAAGTTCGAATAGGCAGAGGAGTCCAGGTTGTCGAGGTTTGTACGCCAATGGGACATTTCCATCTTGGAAATGAAGCAGTGATCCGCTACCAGGCGGATGCGAGCTTCGTCTGAACCCTCGGGTGCTTCCTGAGAAGGACTCTGCGGACTGGCCCCTTCGTAGGCGAGAAGGAACTGGCCCAGAAGGCCGATCACACAGTCGAGGATGCGCTTGACCCGTGGCAACAGATCCTGCTTCACGGACTCGCCATCGCGAGCCTCAGGATCTCCGATCTCGAGGGCGATCGCGATGCTCACCAGATCTCGCAGCGCTCCAAGAAGCGCCGGGGTCCTGAACCTCACCGGTCCGAATCCGTCAGACATCACTGTGTCCCGCGCGCAGCAACGAGCGTCCGTTCTTCACCCGCATGACACGCGCTCCGCTGCATTCTTACGAAGATCCACATGTTTCTCCCCCACCCTTGTCCGCAGTTCCGCGAGCGCCTCGATCGTATCGTCTGTCGCGCGAAGGCCCCCGGCGTTGAGAACAGCCTGCCCCGGAAGCAGAAGCGATGGACGAACCCGATCATCCCCAAACACAAGAACGAGACGATCCGACTCGCTTTCCGAGCAGCGGACGAGACGATCGATGCAACCATCATCCACCGTCATGGTCTCCGGCATGAGAATGACATGCCGGTGGTGCCAGGTTTCACTCTCCTCCAGGATCCTCGAGAGCAGCGGAAGCGGAGGCGAGCTTTGGACACCGAGTCGATTGTCCGGAATCGTATCGTCGAGCTTTGCAATCCGGACCCTGAGGTCAAGATTTGCCGCGGGGAAAGCGCGCAACGCTCCCAGGCAGCTCCTCAGCGCGTCTTCGTCCCGGCCTGTACGATAGACGATCACCAACGGATCAACCGCTTTCGAGGCCGGAAAGATCCCGTCCTGCTGCCAGCGCAGACGCCGCTCGGCCCGCCACCGGTAGAGCTCCTGGATGTGCTCGATCTCTCGCCGCTTGCGCTCCGGGTCCCGTCGCTCAGAGCTGGTCTCCGAGTAGTAGTAGAGCCCGAGGGTCTCGTCGATGTGAAGCATCGTCTCGGTCTCGCTGATACGCAGCCAGAACTCCCAGTCACCGGCGGATTCGATGCTCGCGTCGAGATAGCCATAGGTCTCGTGTACCGAGCGTCTCCACATCGGCTGTGGCCCCATGTGGCAACGATCGAGCAAGGTCCCCTCATGGTAGTCAAGGCCTTGCACGTGTCCCGCACGGCGGAAATCGCCAAAGGTCTCGTTCTCGCCAACGGTCACGAAAATATCAGCGTAAACGAGTGCGACATCCGGCCGCGCATCGAGAACGGCTGCAAGACGCTCGAGAAAGTCATGCCGATGCCGGTCGTCCGTGTTGGCCAGCGTGAGGTAGCGACCCCGGGACTGGCGGATCGCGCGACTGATCGCGGCGTGCGAGCTTTCCCGCTCTTTCGTCCGGATGTAGACGATATTCTCGTACTGATTCTGAAACGCCTCCACGATCGCGCCTTCGCCCTCGGGAGACCCACTGTCCACGACAACGATTTCCAATTGATCTGCAAGCGACTGGCTCTCGAGATCCTCGAGCAAGCCACGCATGAAGCGCTCGGACTTGTAGCTGCTGACGATCGCGGAAACGAGGTACTCCCGCTGTTGATGACCGTCAGGAATGCGAACCAGCTCCACCTCCGCGTCCTGAACCCCTTCCTCAAAGGGTCTCCACGGCGCCGGGCGAGAACCCGCACGAGGAATCCGCAACCAGCTCGAAGCAAGCGCCGCCCGGGCATCCTCCGCCCAGAAGCCGCCATGGTGTTTTCTCGGCAAGCGCTCGACTTTCTTCCGGATCGCTTCGAGGTCCGCGACGTTGCGCCCTTCTTCGTGCACCAGCCCTGCGAGCAGCCGATGCGCCTCGCCGAGCAAGATCGAATCCCGGCAAAGCAGTTCCAATATCGAAGCAGCTCGTTGGAGCTCCGCGTCTCTGGAGCTCGCCGCAAGCTTACGAGCGAGTTCGAGGGCGTAGAACGGGAACTCGGGGTCCTGTTCCACCGCGCGTTCAAGGGGCACGCGTTTGTTCGTCATGCGGCCTTGGTAAAAGTTCAGGGATGCGAGGATCAATCCTGTGAGCCGACCGCTCTTCGTCTCCGTATTGCGCGGATCGGACGACGCGCGATTCCTGAGAGCGAGGACCTTGACGACCTCGTCGAAGTACGCACGGTAGTTGAAGGCCGTACTGAAAAAGTCCCACGGCAGGACGTCGTCCAGTGGATCAACCACCCAGCTCTCGGCCGGCCTGGCCAAGGTCTCCTCGAGCAGCGAGAGGGCTGCGCGTTGCTCCGCCACCTTACCGTAGTGTATGGCCGCCCGGATCGTATTGAAGCGGAGCACGAGATTGTCCGGGAAGGTCTTCAGCGCCAGATGACAGAGAGAGAAGATCTGCTTCAAGTAGTCCTGGTTGATCTCGACATGGCCCGCAGCGCGGACGACGGAAACGTATTCGAGCAGCATCTCCCGCGTGATATCGATGAAGTCCTTGGGAGCGCATCCCTCGCGCAGCGTCTCCTGGAAGCGCGAGAAGTTCTTCCGGCGCAGCTCCTTCATCTCCTCGTGCCCGCCGCCGCTTTGCATCCAGCCCTTCCAGATCACCGAACGCTTCTGCGAGAGGATCTCTGGCAACTCCTCTCTTCGCGGAGTCCTCGGGCGCGCGGCAAGAAAGGTGAGATAGCGGAAGTACTCTGCCGCCACGCGCCGCATCGCGAACTCGCGCCGGATCCGCTTCGCGCCGTGCCGTGCCTGCGCTTCCACCACGGGCCAGTTCTCGACGATCCTGCGCAGGCAGCCCGAAAGTGCACCACGATCCGGGGAATACGTGAAGACTCCCTCATCCTCTCCCGCGTAGAGCGTCAGCACGGAGCCTTCCTGCACCGCGACCGCGGACCCCATGGCGAGGGCTTCCAGGCCCCGCGTCGGCATCGCTCCCGAGTGACGAATGTAGGTAAAGGCGGTCTTGGAAGAGCTGACCAATCGCAGGTAGTCGTCCTTCGAGGCGAAGCCGTCCAGGAAGTAGATCTTCAACGCGTCGTCTTCGAGCAACTCGTGCAACAACCGGGCCTTGTCCGGATGATAGGGGTGCGTGACGGACCCTGACTGGAAGAGGTCGATCTCTCTCTCTCCCTTCGGAACCGGCGGCAGACGATCCGGCAGGCCGAAAGTCTTCGGGAAGGTCGTCACCGGCACGCCGGTCAGGCTTCGCGCCTCCTGCCATTCGGTGGGATCGGTGACGAGTAACTCGTCAAAGACCTGGAGCCAGGGGTAGACGGCCTGGACGTGCAGGTCGAAGTCCGCCGTGTGTGCCAGAAGTGGGCAGGCAAGGTCACGGATGTCGGTCGGGATGAGCTGCCACTCGACCATCTCGGCAATCACGAGGTCCGGAGGAGCGTCCCGTTCGTAGCACTCGTGAATGCTGGCATAGGGGCGGTAGGCTCGCCCGTGCCCGGAGAAGCTCATGTTCTCCACGTCGAACTGCCGGTCCGCCCGTTGAACGGCGAGCAGGTCGTGGGGGGCGATTCCACCGTCAGGCAGGAACGCCAGCACGCGAATTTTCTCGCGGGAAATCAGCTGGAGCAGTCGTGCCGCATGCTCTCCCTCAACCGCGGCCAAGGCCTTCCTCGCCCGTTGCTTCCGCCCACCGATCCACAACGCCACCCCTTCGTAGAAGCGTGCCTCGTTGCCCTCGAAACGGCTCAGTCCCGCGAGGGCCTCCTCGACACGTCCGACGAGCCCGAGCGCCGCGTAGCTCTGCCAGCACTCGCCGTTGCCCGCGAGAGCAACGCCCGCATAGTTGCCCGCGTCGAAGAGCTCCCGTAGCTCGCGAGTCGATCGCATCAGATCGTACCCGCCGGCACGAGGTGGTCCCTCTCGAGTCTCCGCGCGGTCATCGACTCGATGTGAGCCCGTGTCTCGCTCCCGAACTTCGATCCGACCATCTCAAGGTAGGGAGCTGCGCTGAAGTAGCGGGTGAACGCTTGGTCGCGGAAGCGAAGAACCTCTTCACCCCGAATATGCTTGGTGTCGAGTGGCAGGGCATCCCGGGAGAACTGTGAGTAGCCGCCCCAAGACGCAGGCAGTCGAGCCCCGCTCGTCAGGGCCTGCTGGTAGAGTGCCGATCCCGGGTACGCCATCGCACAGTAGAAGTTCGCCATCTCGCAGTTGAGTTCGATCGCGAGATCGAGGGTTTGCTGCATGCTTGCGAGATCGTCTTCGGGTAGTCCAAAGATGTAGTTGCCGATGACATGGATACCCGCCGCACGGATCTCTTCGATCAGCTTGATCAGCCGCTCGGGCCGGAACCCCTTGTTGACGTCGTCCCGCACGCGCTCGCTGGCGGCCTCGATTCCCAGAGCAAGCCAGCGCACTCCCGCCTGCCGCAGCTTGGGCAGCATGCCTTCCTTGATGGAGTCGACGCGCGCGTAGGCCCAGATGTTCAGGTCGTAGCCCCGCTCGATGATGCCGTCGCAGATCCCGTCGACGTGCTTCCTGTGCATCACGAAGAGCTCGTCGGCAAACTTGATGTGCCTCACTCCGTAGTGCTCGACCAACTTGCGAATCTCACTCAGAACCAGCGCAGGAGACCACTTGCGGTAGCTGTTGACCTTGGCTGGCATGCCGAGGGCCTGCTCGCCCGACTTGAAGGGGGCCTGGATGCAACAGAAGCTGCAGCGATGCGGGCAACCAAGAGTCGTATAGATCGACGCGTAGGGGCTGCGCTCACCGATCGTCTCGAAGGCATGCCAGTTGTGAGCCCGGTACTGATCGACCGGAACCAGGTCCCAGGCGATACCAGGCATCTCCCCGTTGAGATCCTGCACGAGCGGTGCGGGCCTGGTGCGGGTGATTCCGGAGCCGTCCATGAAGCAGATGCCGCGCACGCGCCCGAGCTCGGGAGACGCGCTCTCCCGGTAGGCCTGGACCAGATCGGCCAGTGTGTAGCATCCCTCACCGGTGCAGACGAAGTCGACGTCTTCCTCGCGCAGGGTGCGTTCCGGAAGCGCCGCCACATGCCCACCGAGGAGCAGGAGCTTCTGCTCGGGAGTCTCGCTCTTGATCGCGCTGCAGATGGCCCCCGCAGACGGCATGACCTGGGTCGATGCGGAAGGGTTGTGACCGTAGACGACAACAGCGGTGATCAGCGGATTGAGGTCTTCAATCCTCTCAGCGACCTCGCCGGGTCCCCATCCCATCAGGTTCGCATCGAGCACCTCCACACTGTATCCACACCTGCGGATGAAGGTCGCTATCAGTCCGGGCCAGACCGGATTCTCGATCGCCGCGAGATCCTTGCCGAGACCCTGATAGGCGTGTTTGCGCCCTCCGGGATTGACCAACACGACGTCGACACGTGGACGGCGCGTCATCTCAACGCACCGCCAGGACGACGTCGCAGATCGACTGGATGTCCTCGGGTGAGATCGATGGGTTGTTCGGCAGGTGAAAGCTCGTCGTGTGGATCCGATCCGCCATCGGCACGACGGCCGGCTCGTAGCGCTTGGTCCAGAACGGCTGCCGCGACATGTTCCCGCCACCAAGCGGCCGGGTCTCGACGCCGAACTCCTCGAGGGCTTGCGCCACCCGGGCCCGATGCTCTTCGGAGCTGGCCAGCGCAGCAAAGGAAATGCTACAGATCTCGGCCCTGTGGTTGCTCTGGCAGTGGAAGTGCTCGGCCGCCTCGAAGTTCTGCTGGTAGATGCGGTGGTTCTCCTTGCGCCGTGCGATGACCTCCTCGACCTTCTTCAGCTGTCCCAGGCCCAGCTTTGCTCCGAGATCCGTTGGCCGTACGTTGAAACCCGGGTGGTAGAACGCGAAGCGGCGATTGAAGTCGAGGACGCCGAATTCCTCCACCAGGTGCTGTTCCTTCTCCGGCGACAGGTCCTTGGCCCAGCCATGGGAACGAATCTGCAGCAGGATGTCCTGTAGCTCTTCATCCGAGCTGCACACCATCCCCCCCTCGATCGTTGAGAGGTGGTGGCCGAAGTAGAAGGAGAACGTTGACAGGTCGCCGAAGGTGCCGACGAGCTTCCCGTCATAGCGTGAACCCGTCGCAGCGCAGGCGTCCTCCATCAGCGCGAAACCGTAGCGCCCCTTGAGCGCGAGAAGTTCCTCCATCTTGTGCGGGACCCCGAGGACATGGACGACGATGACGGCTCCGGGATCGTGCTCCTGGCAGAGCCTTTCGAGATGGTCCAGGTCGAGGCCGAAGGTATCCGGGTCACCGTCACACATGATGGGCTCGAAACCGAGCTGGATCGCGGGGGCAACCGTCGTCGCCCAGGAGATCGCGGGAACGATCACCTTACGATTCTTCAGGCGGCCGGAGACGAGCAGCGCGTAGTACATCATCAGGTTGGCGGAAGACCCCGAGTTCACATAGAGCGCGTACTCTGTTCCCAACCACCGGGACCATTCGGTCTCGAAGCTCTTCGTGAGAGGCCCCTGGGTCAGCCAGGGATCCGTCTCCAACCAGGAGATCAGTTCGGCGATGTCCTTCCTGTCGATGGTCTCCTGGGCCAGCAGAAAGCGCTTCTTCTCGCTCGTCGTCATTCGTGGCTCCCTGTTCTCTTGTTCATGGTGCGACCGTCTCCTCGAGGGTCGGCAGGTCCGGGATCTCGATGGCTTGACCCTGGCGGACCAGGCGGCGCGCGGCCTCGATGATTTCCTCTTTGCCGGCGTAGAAGGCGTTCTCGAGCGTGTAGCCCGCGGGTGTCGGCATATCAGGAGCGGTCACTCTCTCGATCGGCGCCCTGAGGGACGCGAATCCCTTCTCGGCCACCAACGCACTGATCTCCGCCGTGATGCCGCCGGTCTTCCAACCGTGATCCGCAACGATCAGCCGTCCGGTGCGGGCCACCGACTCCAGGATGATCTCTTCATCGAGTGGCCTGAGCGATCGAAGATCAACGAGTTCCGCGTCGATTCCTTCCTCCGCAAGGCACGCGGCAGCGGCGTAGGCCTCGTGCACCATCTGTGAGATCGTCACGATCGACAGGTCTTTTCCGCTGCGGCGTACGACGCCTTTTCCGATCGGGATCGTGTACTGCTTCTCCGGCACAGGGCCGATCAGCTTGAAGTTGAATCGATGCTCGAGAATCAGGACAGGGTTCTTGTCCTTGATCGCCGCGAGCATCAGACCCTTCGCGTCATAGCCGGTGCTCGGCATGATCAGCTTGAGGCCTGGGAAGTGCATGAAGGTTCCCTGCAGCGCCTGGGAATGCTGTGCAGCTGATCCCCAGCCCCTCCCAATGCAGGACCAGATCACCAGTGGCACCTTCACCGCTCCGGCGGTCATGAAGGACCACTTCGCCGCGTGGTTGGCCAGTTGATCCAAGGCGAGCAGAAGGAAGTCGGGCCGGTTGTGCAGGTAGATCGGCCGCATGCCCGCGATCGCGGAACCCACGGCGATACCCATCAGGCCGTTCTCGGCCAGGGGCGTATCGAAGACTCTCTCCTTGCCGTGGGTCTCGAGCAGGCCCCTGCATGTGCCAAACATCCCACCGGGATCGTTGACTCCCTGACCCATCAGGTAGACCGCCGTGTCGATGCCGAGGGCCTGGTCGAAAGACTCCCGTATCGCCTCAGCGTGGGTGATCCTCCGGGCGGCAGGATCTTCGCGCTCAAGAAAGTCGGGCTCGTGCGTTTCCGGCGTCACTTTGGACCAGGGCATGGTCAATCCTCGCAATACACGTAGCGCGTGAGGTCTTCATCCAACGGCAAGGGGCTCTTCACGGCAGCACGGAACGCCTCGTCGATCTCGGCCTCTATCGCCGCTTCCATCGCCTCCAGACCCTTCTGGTCCAGCAGTCCGCGGGCGAGCAGATCGGCTCGCAGGCCATGGACGGGATCATGGGTCTCCCAGCGCTCGATCTCCGCGGGATCCCGGTACTTTCCCGTGCGATCCACACCGGATCCGGCATGTTCGCGAACCCGATAGGTCTTGCACTCGATCAGGCTCGGACCGCCTCCGCTGCGCGCCAGCGCGATCGCGGTCGCAGCCGCGGCGTTCACGGCGTCGAGCGAGTTACCGTCCACCGTCTGGGTCCACATCTTGTTCGGCAGCACCTGGTGGAAGATCAGCTCCTGGGCCTGGCGCTCACGGGTCGTGGTACACACGGAGTAGCCGTTGTTCTCGTAGATGTAGACAACGGGAAGGCGCTTGAGCATGGCGAAGTTCACGCTCTCGTAGAGCACGCCCTCGTCGGCGGCTCCGTCGCCGAAGAAAACGACGCTGACCCGCGCCAAACCCCGCATCTTGTACGCCATGGCCATGCCCGTGCCGATCGGCACGCCGCCGCCGACAATCGACGAGGATCCCATGTGGCCGACGGCGGTATCGACGAGATGCATCGATCCCCCGCGCCCCTTCGTGCAGCCGCTTTCCTTGCAGTGCAGCTCGGCGATCAGCTCGTTCAGGCCCCCACCCTTGGCGAGGTAGTGGCCGTGGCTGCGATGGTTGCTCGATACGCTGTCATCGTTTGTCAGATGTGCGCACACACCGACAGAGATCGCTTCCTGGCCGATGCAGAGATGGACCGGCGTCTTCATCCGGTCTTCGTGGTAGAGCGACTCGATGCGCAATTCGACGTTGCGAAGGCGGAGCATTCGCCGAAAAAGCTCGATGCGCCGCGCGGAGCTGAGTGTCATCCGTACACCTCCGCGTGTTCGGTCCGGCCCGCAGATTCCGGGGAGAAGCGCTCAAGATAGTCTCTGTAGCTCTCCGCAAGCGCCTCGCGCAGCGTGAACTCCGCCTGCCAGCCGAGGGCGGCGAGGGGGGCCGCATCGAGAACCTTGACCGGCATGCCGTCGGGAAGCTCGGGATCGAAGCTGAGTTCCCCGTCGTAGGCGACAACCTCCCGGATCGTCTCGGCCAAGGCGGAGATCGTGATATCGCCGCCACAGCCGATATTGATCGGCTCCGCACCCTCGTAGTCGCTCATGATCGCGATCGAGGCTGCGGCGGCATCTTCGGAATAGATGAAATCGCGGCGTGGACGGCCGGTGCCCCAGAGCTCGACCTTTGGCTCTCGGGCGATTTTCGCCTCGTGGATCTTCCGAATCATCGCAGGAATGACGTGCGAATTCTCGAGGCTGAAGTCCTCCCCCGGGCCGAAGGGATTCGACGGAATGGCACAGAGAAAGTCCGAGCCATACTGCGCTCGATAGGCTTCGCATAGTTTGATGCCCGCCACCTTCGCGACCGCGTAGGCCTCGTTACTGGGCTCGAGAGGCCCTCGCAGCAGGTACTCGGGAAAGAGAGGCTGGGGGCAGTCGCGGGGATAGGAACAGGATGACGCGAGATACAGCAGGCGTCGAACACCATAGCGGTGCGAGGCATCGATCACCTGCGTGGCCACCAGCAGGTTGTCGAGCATCAGTTCCGCAGGCTGGGACAAGTTTGCGCGGATGCCCCCTGACCTGCCCGCCGCGAGGAACACGTACTCCGGCAGGAACCAATCGAAGATCGAATCGACCAGGGCCTGGCCACGATGGCCGTCGCCTCCAACGACATGCACCTTCGTATAGCCCTCGAGCGCCAGGCGGCGGGCGAGCGCGGCACCCAGGAGAGTGCGCTGTTCGAAGACGAGAATCCTGGAGTCCTTGTTCACCGTTGGACCTCCGTCGTGATCAGCTCGCGAAAACTGTCGATCTGCTGGTGTGAGCGAATCTCTTCCGCTTCGGAGTAGTCTTGCTCATGGTCGAGGAAGATGATCTGGCTGCCCGAGAACTCGAGCTTGAAGGGCACGTGGATCATGTGGCCCAGAGCGCTGCGGATCTGAAGGTGGCGATCCGGCGGCGCGAAGAGCAGCAGGAAGCCGCCACCCCCCGCGCCCGTTAGCTTCCCGCCAATGGCACCGTGGGCCAGGGCCCGCTCGTAGAGCCCGTCGATCTCCGGACTGCTGACGAGAGGGCTGAGACTGCGCTTGGCCTGCCATGCCTCGTGGAGCAGCTCCCCGAAGGCATTCAGGTCTTCCCGGCTGGTCAGGACGGTGATGGCTTCTTTCACCAGGTCAGACATGATGCGCAACTGCCTCTTGCGCGAGTCGAGCTTGTCGACAAAGGAGTCCGCGACGTTGGCCGCCGTGCGCACGATGCCCGTGTAGAAGAGCATCAGGTGCGACGAAAACTCTTCGGCGCGCGCCTTGTCGATGGTCACCGGCTGAACCAGGATCTCGCCATTGCGCTGGAAGCTAATGTGGTTGAGGCCCCCGTGGGCGGCGGACACCTGATCCTGGGATCCCACGGTCTCACCGATCAGGTCCTGCTCGATGTGGATCGCCTCTTCGGCGAGTTGTTTCTTGCTCGGCATCGATCCCTCGAGGCCGTAAAGCGCGTGAAGCAATCCGACAGTGAACGAAGAACTCGAGCCCATGCCGCTGCGCGCCGGCAGATCTCCGTCATGGTGGATCTCAACGCCGCGATTGAAGCGCCGGAAGCGCAGCACCTCCCGTACCGAAGGATGATCGATCTCGCTCGGATCCTGCGCGTTCTCGATCCTCGAGTACACGACGCGGTAGCGGTGATCGAAGAAGGGCGGCAGGAAACGACAGGTCAAGTAGCAGTACTTGTCGATACTCGTTGCGAGCACGCTTCCCCCGTGTTTGCGATACCACGCGGGATAGTCCGTACCGCCGCCGAGAAAGGAAACCCTGAAGGGTGTTCTACTGATGATCATTCGATACCCGTCCCGTCGTGAGCGTTGCCTGCCATGCCAGCCTGGCCCGCAGCTCCCTGACCTGCTCTCCCCATCTCCTGGCGGATCATTTCGAACGCTTCGGGGAGTCCATCGGCGACCAGATGCGGCGTGAGCCGCATCGTCTTCTCCTCCTTGCTTCCGTAACCACTTCGCACGAGCACGGTTCGCAGGCCCGCCCCCAGGCCGACGCCGATGTCACACGCCTTGTCCCCGATCATGTAGCTGGCGCACGGGTCGAGTCCGAGCTCCTCCTGCGCCTGGCGAATCATGCCTAACGCCGGCTTGCGGCAGCTGCAGCCCTCCTCGGGCAGATGGGGGCAGTGATAGATCCCGTCGAGGAAGACTCCCGACTCCGCGAGTTCGTCCTGGAGCCGGCCATGGATCGCGTCGAGGGTCTTCACGTCGAAGAGGCCGCGAGCAAGGCCGGACTGGTTGGTCAAGAGAACCAAGCCGAAACCCAGGGCGTGGAACGCGCGGAGCGCCGCCGGAACACCGGGCAGAATCGCCAGGCCCGCCGGATCGGAGAGATAGTGCCTCTCCTCGATCACCGTGCCATCCCTGTCGAGGACGATGAAGGCGCGGCGACTCACGCGAAGACCTCCTCTCGTGCTTCTGCGAGAAAGCTCTCCGCACGGGCATAGGACTCCGGCGTGCCGATATCCAGGAAGGCACCGGTGGCGCGGTGGCCGCAGAGCCGCCCCTCACCAGCCCAGAGCGGGAAGACGTCGCGCTCGAGAGACATCACCTGGCCAACAGCTATCTCGAGAGCCACCGCCCGCTCGATCAGGTAGATCCCGGCATTGATCCAGCCCGGACCTCCCGTGGCGCCCTTCTCCTCGAATCGCTCGATCTGCTGATTCACACCCAGTTCCACCCTGCCAAAGCGCCGGGTATCGTCCAGGTGGGCGAGGGCGAGGGACGTCGCCGCCCCGGACTCGAGATGGGCGGCAGCGAACGCATCGAGCTCCGTGTCAAAGCAGGAGTCCCCGTTGAGCACGATCAGGGTCTCACTGCGCGCTTCATCGAGTGCAAGGCGCAGCGCGCCCCCGGTTCCGAGCAATTCCTCTTCCCTGGAGTAGGCGATCTCCAGCCTGCCGGGAAGACCGCGGCCGTGATGCTCTCGGCCAAAGTGATCCATGACCATCTCTCCCAGGTAGCCGACGCAGAGCACCGCGCGCTGCACCCCCGCGCCCTGGAGGCGATCGAGGAGATAGGAGAGGAAGGGTCTACCGGAGACCGGTGCGAGGACCTTGGGCCGATCGGCCACAGCACGGCGCAGCCGGGTTCCGAGTCCCCCGGCCAGGACCACCGCGGTTGCCGTGGTCAGGAGCCGTCGCCCACCGGCCAGCCAGCTGTCATGAACCGACAACGACCGTCTCCTTCCCCGTCACCGGCTGCGAGGGGCCGAGCCAGCGACCGGAGAGTTCCGTAACGTTCTTGAAGGGCGTGCGGCCGATGCAACGATAGCCCTTGAGTAGTTCCCTGATGCCGTCGTCGAGGCCGCGCTTCGCCTCGAAGCCGCTCTCGCGGAGACGCCGGTTGGAGACGATGTAGTTGCGCTGATCGGGGTCCTTGCCATAGTTCGCATAGTGGATGTAGAAGTTCGGCACGAACTCCTTGATCTTGTCCGCCAGCTCCGCCTTCGAGAGATTCGCCTCGTCGAGGCCGACGTTGAAGGCGCGGCCGACCATCTTCGACGAATTCTCGATGGCGTGGAGGAAACAATCCGCGACATCGCGCACGTGGACGTAGTTGCGCTTGAAGTCCTTCTCGAAGATGACGATCGTGCCATCCGTGATCGCCGCGTAGACGAAGTGATTCACGAGGAGATCGAGGCGCATCCGGGGCGACATGCCGAAGACGGTGGCCAGGCGGAAGGTGATCGCGTCCCCCGCATCGAGGAGCGCCTGCTCGGCTTCCACCTTCGCTTTGCCGTAAAGCGAGATGGGCTCGAGGGGCGTCTCCTCGGTACAGTAGAGCTCACCGCTCTGGGTCCCGTAGCCGCTGTTCGTGGTCGGGTAGATCACGAGCTGGCCCTTCTGCGCCAGCGTATGCGAGAGGATCACCGCGTCACGGTTGGTGGAGAGCGTGCCCCAGGGATCCCGCTCGCAGGCAGGGGCCCCGACGATCGCCGCCAGCGGAACGATCACATCGTGCCCGGCGATCAGGTCCTTCATCAGCCGTTCATCCCTGGCATCGCCGCAGACGATGTCGAAGTCCGGGTTCGCCGCCAGGTGAAAGAGGCTCTCGCGCCCGATGAGCAGGTTGTCGAGAGCGGTGACCTTGTGTCCCGCCTCGAGCAGGCGGGCAGCGAGGGTCGATCCAAGATATCCAGCGCCACCGGTGATCAGAACGCGTTGCATCGTCAGCAATCCTCCCCCCGGGAGCGCGAACACTCGTCCGAACATCCCGGAGCATGTGCGAGGGGCATGGGATAGCCCTGATGAGAATCTGGGTTCCGAGAACGGCAGCGTCAACGCACGCACACACACAGTGGAGATCGGGCATCATCGGCCGCGAGGCCCCGGCGAAACGTCTCGATCTCGCCGGCATCCCACGGCCGAGCACAGAGGAGAAAGACGATGGCCGAAAGGCAAGCAGATCGAGGCGGATTCCCTGGCGTCCAGGTCACACCACGGGACGAGCACAACCAGGCACTCGTGGACAACGTCCATCCCGCAGATTGGGTCAACCCGACTCCACCGCGGGGACGCTACGACATGGTCGTTGTCGGCGGCGGGACGGCGGGTCTGGTCACCGCAATCATCAGCGCCGGCCTCGGCGCCAAGGTCGCACTGATCGAACGGTACCTGCTCGGTGGAGACTGCCTGAACTACGGCTGTGTGCCCTCGAAAGCCTTGATCCGTGCGGGTCGCGCGGCCGCGGATCTCCGCTCCGCCCATGAATTCGGAGTGGAGATCGAGGGAGAGACTCACGTCGATTTCGCCGCCGTCATGGAGCGCATGCGACGCCTGCGCGCCTCGATCTCGAAGCATGACTCGGCCCAACGCTTCCAGGAGGAAGGTGTTGACATCTACCTGGGTTCTGCGCGATTCACCGGCCGGGACACGGTCGAGGTCGACGGCACGAGCCTTCGCTTCAAGAGGGCCTGCATCGCGACCGGAGCACGGGCAGCCGCTCCGCCGATCGCGGGGCTCGAGGACACGGGATACCTGAGCAACGAGACCCTGTTCAACCTGACCCAGCTGCCCGGGCGCCTGGGCGTCATCGGAGGCGGACCCATCGGCAGCGAGATGGCGCAGTCCTTCGCTCGCTTCGGAGCCAAGGTCACCCAGTTCGAAGCCGGGGCGGGCATCTTGGGGCGTGACGACCCGGCCGCAGCACATATCGTGCAAGACGCGCTGATCTCAGATGGAGTCCAACTCATAGTCAACGCGTCGGTTACAGGAGTACGTCAAGACGGATCCGAGAAACGAATCTCCTTTGCCAAGGACGGCTTGGATGAGTCGTTACACGTCGACGAGATCCTGGTGGCCGTCGGGCGGGCCCCCAACGTCGATGGTCTCGGCCTCGAAGCCGCCGGTGTGGAGTACAGTCAGCGCCGCGGAGTCCAGGTCGATGAGCGGCTACAGACGACGAACTCGCGAATCTATGCCGCCGGGGATATCTGCTTTCCCTATAAGTTTACTCATACGGCGGACGCGATGGCGGCGATCGTCGTGCGAAACAGCCTGTTTTTCGGGCGCTCCAAGACCAGCGCGTTGACCATCCCCTGGGCAACCTATACGGATCCGGAACTGGCCCACGTCGGCCTGACGCCGGCGGAAGCCACCTCGAAGGGCATCGAGATCACGACCTTCGAGCAATCCTTCGCCGAGGTCGACCGAGCGCTCCTCGAAGGCGAGGGCAGCGGTCTCGCCCGGATCCATGTCAAACAGGGCACAGACGAGATCGTCGGGGCCACGGTGGTCGCACGCCACGCGGGAGAAATGATCAGCGAGATCACCCTCGCCATGACCACGGGCGTGGGCCTCGGCCGGATCGCATCGACGATCCATCCCTACCCGACCCAATCGGAAGTCTGGCGTAAGCTCGCGAGCCAGTACATGAAGACCCGCCTGACGCCTTTCGCCAGGGGGTTGCTCTCCCGCATCATCCGATTCAGGCGCTGAGAACGCCCCGGGACTTGCCTCTTCTCCAGGCGAAGCCAATCTTGACCGTCGGGACGTGCCGTTCCCCGGAGGGTGCCATGACGAACAGCGAGTCGAAGGACCTGCCCTGGGTCCTCTTCCGTGTCGAGAACCAGCTCCTGGCGGTCGATTCGCTCGCCGTCCAGGAGATGATTGCCATTCCTCCCGTGACAGAGGTGCCTCATACGCCGGCCTGGGTTCGTGGCGTCTTCAACCTGCGCGGACAGGTCATCCCTCTCGTGGACCTGCGGGTCCGCTTCGGGATGGAGCAGTATCCGCAGAAGATGATCGAGCTTGCCGCACTCCTCAAACGTCGTGAACAAGACCTCCTCGCCTGGCTGGACGAACTCGAGAAATCTGTCGCAGAGCAGAGGGAATTCGAGGGGCAGACCGACCCGGACAGGTGCAAATTCGGCCTGTGGTATCGCGAATTCCGCACGGAACACGTGCTTCTGGCTCAGCTGCTGAGTAAGTTCGACAAACCCCATCGGAAGCTCCATGAGGTCGCTCAGCAAATCAAGGACTTCCAAGGGTGCGGGGACCACGAGAGCGCCATGCGTTTGATCTCCCGGACGCGGAACAGCACCCTGGGAGAGATAGGCCAGCTGGTCGAGCGCGCCCAACATCTGATCCAGGAATCCATGACGGAGACGGCCCTCGTCCTCAAGATCGAGGGCAAGGTCTTCGGCGTCACGGCGGACAGCATCGAGGCGGTCGAGAAATTCAAGGGCGGCTCCGTCGAAGAGTTGCCTGACATGTTGAGCAATTTCGAGGATCTCGTCGAAGGGGTCGCGAAGCGCGATCGAAGCGATGAGATCGCGCTAATGCTCAACATCGGGGAGCTGCTGCCGACCGCCCTGAGTGCCTGACCCGCTCCGCACCGATTGCGAGTCTGTGCCTGGTGGCTTCCGAGTCCACATCAAGTGGCGTCAGACTCGTTGTCCCGTTGTTGCCAAGTCTGCTCCAAGCAGCTTCCGAATCCGTATCTGCCGGCTTTCCAAGTCTGTTCCAAGCGGCTTCCAAATCCGTATCTGTCGGCTTTCCAGTCTGTGTCTGGCGGCTTCCGCCTTCGTGCGCACCCTGCCGGTCGATGCATTGTTCTCGAAGCTGTGGATCTGCTAGCCTGACGCCATTCCTCCATGGAGCTCACAATGCGGATTCTTCGTTGGGTCGTTCTTCTCGCGCTCACCACCTTTCTGCCAATCTCCCTCGCCACCGACAGCCCGGACGAGGAGAGTCCCTCTCCAGCCAAGATCTTCTCGGGCCTGAAGCTGCGCTCGATCGGGCCCGCTCTGATGTCCGGTCGCATCGCAGACATCGCGGTCCATCCCGAGAACAAGAACATCTGGTACGTGGCCGTCGGCTCGGGCGGCGTCTGGAAGACGGAAAACCGGGGCACCACCTGGACCTCGATCTTCGATGGCCAGTCTTCCTATTCGATCGGCTGTGTGACCATCGACCCGCGAAACCCCAACCGGGTCTGGGTCGGTACGGGAGAGAATGTCGGCGGCCGTCATGTCGGCTACGGCGATGGAATCTACCGCAGCCAGGACGGTGGTCAGACCTGGGAAAATCTGGGCCTCGCGGAGACCGAACACATCTCAAAGATCATGATTGATCCCCGCGATTCGAAAGTCATCTTCGTTGCCGCCCAGGGGCCGCTCTGGTCACCCGGCGGAGAGCGAGGTCTGTATCAGAGTTCAGACGATGGCAAGACCTGGACGAAGATCCTCGGAGCTGGAGAGTGGACGGGCGTCACGGACATCGCGATGGATCCTCGGGATCCCGATCTGCTCTACGCCGCAACCTGGCAGCATCAGCGAAGCGTCGCCGCGTACATGGGGGGGGGTCCCGAGTCCGGGATCCACAAGTCCACCGATGGGGGCAAGACCTGGCGGCGACTCGCGAAGGGACTCCCCGAGGGGGACATGGGCAAGATCGGCCTCGCCATCTCTCCCCAACAGCCTGACGTGGTCTATGCGGTCATCGAGCTCGAGCAACGCACGGGCGGCTTCTTTCGCTCGGCCGATCGCGGTGAGAGTTGGGAGAAGATGTCCAATGCCGTGGGTCGGGCGACCGGTCCCCACTACTACAACGAGCTGGCCGCGAGTCCCCACGTCTTCGACCGCGTGTACCTCCTGGACCTGCGGATCCAGGTCACTGACGACGGGGGCCGGCACTTCCGCGACATGAAGGAAGAAGCCAAGCATAGCGACAATCATGCGCTCGTCTTCGATGCCGACGATCCGAACTACCTGCTGACCGGAACCGACGGCGGACTCTACGAGAGCTTCGACCTCGAACAGAACTGGCGCTTCGTCGCCAACCTGCCGGTCACCCAATTCTACAAGATCGCCGTCGATGATGATCTTCCCTTCTACAACATCTATGGCGGCACCCAGGACAACAGCACCCAGGGCGGGCCGTCCCGCACCGACAACAAGAACGGGATCCGCAACGAGGACTGGAAGCTCACGCTCTTCGCGGATGGACACCAGCCTGCGGTCGAACCTGGCAATCCGGATATCGTTTACTCCGAGTGGCAGCAGGGAAATCTCGTCCGTTACGACCGCACGACGGGCGAGCAGACCTACATCCAACCCCAGCCGGAGCCCGGCGAGGATGCCGAGCGCTTCAACTGGGACTCGCCAATCCTCGTCAGCCCACACTCCCCGACCCGTCTCTTCTACGGCAGCCAAAGGGTGTGGAAATCGGAAGATCGCGGTGATAGCTGGGAAGCGATCAGCCCGGACCTGACCCGTCACGAGAACCGGCTGCTGCTTCCCTTGATGGGACGCCGCTGGAGCTGGAACTCTGGCTGGGATCTCGACGCAATGTCGTATTACAACACGATCACTTCGCTCGCCCAGTCTCCCCTCGAAGCCGATCTCATCTATGCCGGCACGGACGACGGGCTGCTCCAGGTCACCGAGGACGGTGGCAAGACCTGGCGACCCATCGAAGTGGGTGATCTTCCCGGCGTTCCCGCAACCGCTTTCATCAACGACGTGAAGGCCGATCTCTACGACGCCGACACGGTCTACCTTGCGCTGGACAACCACAAGAACGGTGATTTCGCCCCCTATCTCTACCGCAGCACGAATCGGGGCCGCACGTGGAAGTCCATCGCCGGAGACCTGCCGGACAGGCACTTGGTCTGGCGCATCGTCCAGGATCATGTCAGCTCGAAGCTCTTCTTCGCGGGCACGGAATTCGGGGTCTTCTTCACACGCGATGGCGGCGAGAAATGGATCAGGCTCGAAGGCGATGCACCAACCATTCCCTTCCGGGATCTTGCGATTCAGCGTCGGGAGAACGACCTGGTCTGCGCTTCCTTCGGGAGGAGCCTTTACGTTCTGGATGACTACACGCCGCTGCGAGGGCTGAGCGACGAGACGCTGGCGAGCGGGGCATCCCTCTTCCCTGTTCGCAAGGCCTGGTGGTACATACCCCGCCGCCCGCTGGGACAGGGTGGAAAGGCGGGACAGGGAGCAGGGTACTACCTCGCGGAGAACCCACCCTTCGGCGCGGTGTTCACCTACTACCTCGCGGAGGACCTTGAGAGCCTGAAGGACGCCCGGCAGAAGACGGAGAAGGTGCTCAAGAAAGACGGCAAGGACACGCCGGTCCCGGCCTGGAGCGAGCTTGAGAAGGAGCGCCGGGAGGAGGCGCCACTCGTCCTCCTGACCGTGCGCGATGCAGAGGGAGAGATCGTGCGCCGACTCACCGGCCCGGTAAAGAAAGGCTTCCATCGGGTCGCGTGGGATCTGCGCTATCCGGATGTCCGGGCCATCGGCTACAAGGCGCCCTTCGGTCCGCCGAACAGCAAGGACAGCTTCCTCGCGACTCCCGGGACCTACAGCGTGACCCTGTCCACCCGGAAAGACGGCGTCGTCTCGCAGCTCGCCGGACCCGAGACTTTTGACGTGGTACGTCTGCGCGAAGGCGCGCTCAAGGGATCCACGCCCCAGGAGATGGTGGCCTTCATGCAGCGGGTCGGCAGGATCCAGGGCGCCGTGACCGGTGCACAACAAGCCCTTGGCGAGGCATTCAAGGCTACCGATGCGCTGAGGACCGCGCTCGAGCGCTCACGAATCGCCCCGGGGGCAGCGCTCGACCTCGAGCTGCGTCAGCTCAAGAAGGCACTCTTCGAGATCCAGGAGAAGCTCGCCGGGGATCCCCAGCCCAAGCGTGCGATCGGTGAGGCCACCGTACCCTCGGTCATGCGCCGCCTGGGTATCGCGATCATGGCCAGCCGCAACTCGACCTATGGCCCCACGGCGACCCACAAGCGCAGCGTCGAGATCGCGGAAACCCAGTTCCGAACCTTGCGCGCGGAGTTGAGCCGCCTGATCGATACCGAACTGCCAGCATTGCGTCAGCGAATGGCGGAGGCCGGCGTCCCATGGACGCCGGGCCAGAAGGTGCCAGAGCTGTAGCTCCTGGCGAGAGAAGACACCAGCCAGCGCCTCTGTGTCTCACCCAGGAGATGATGGCGCGTTCGTATCTCGTTCAGCGCTCTCGCGTCTCGCTGAAGAGAAAACGGCGCGTTCGTATCTCATTCTGCGCTCCCGCATCTCGCTGAGGAGATGATGGCGCCTTCGTGTCTCATGCTGCGCTTTCGCGTCTCGCTGAGGAGATAACGGCGCGTTCGTGTCTCACTCAGGAGATGATGGCGATCTTCGCCTTCGCCTCAAGGGTGTCGCCTTCCGCAACGAACAGATCCGAAACGACGCCATCGCGGGGAGCCGAGACTTCGTTCTCCATCTTCATCGCCTCGAGCACGATGATGCCCTGTCCCTCCACGACCTCGTCTCCTTCCGTGACGAGGACCTTGACGACGCGTCCCGGCATCTGGACCGCGAGTTCTGCGGGACCATCCTTGCCCAGGTGCGCGCCCGCGGCCGCGGCGAGGGGATCGATGAGCATCACGGTCTGTTTGTCTCCCGCATGAAGCACGGAGAACTGGCCACGTTCTTCCTCGCGCACCGAGACTTCGTAGGACTTGCCCTCGACGATCAGCGAGTACGAGTCCGCGTCGAGCTTCGCGCTATCCACCTCGTAGCGCCTGTCCTCGATGGTGACGAAGAAGCTTCCGTCACTCGCCTCGACCTCGATGCTGCGCTCTTCGTCCCCGTAGAAACTCTTGAACTTCATGACAACCTCCCGAGCGCGCGAGCCCGGCCGAGACGCAGCCAGGTCGAATCACATCCCTTGCTTTCCGCCCCATCGCCATGCCGCATGGCGGACTGGATTTTCGTCCGATAGGCGTGAACGGCGGCGGCGAGAATCGTGATCTCCTTCAGCGGGGCCGTGTCCGTCGTCATCAACTCGGCTTCGTGCTGCTCGATGAAGCTCGTGTCCATGTCTCCCTCCTGGAAGGAGGGATGATCCATCAGGCGCCTGAGGAAGGGGATATTGGTCGTGATGCCCTCGAGGCGGTACTCCTCGAGACCACGCTGCATGCGGCGAATCGCCTCTTCGCGACTCGCCCCCTTCGCGATCAACTTGCCGATCATCGGATCGTAACTGATAGGAATCGTGTAACCGGGCGCGACGGCTGAATCGTCACGCAGGCCGGGACCGCTCGGGATACGCACCGCACCGATCTTTCCCGGACAGGGCATGAAGTTGCGGTCGGGATCCTCGGCTGTGATCCGACACTCGATCGCATGACCGATCGGACGGATCTGGTCCTGGGTCCAGCGCAAGGTCTCGCCCGCGGCGACACGGATCTGCGCCTTGACGAGGTCACGACCGTAGACCTCCTCGGTCACGGGATGTTCGACCTGGAGCCGGGCGTTGACTTCCATGAAGTAGAAAGACCCGTTTGCGTCCCGCAGGAACTCGACCGTCCCGGCGCCAACATAGTCTGCAGCACGGGCGGCAGAGAGCGCCATCTCGCCCAGCTTCTGTCGCGTCTCGCTATCGATCACCGGAGACGGCGCCTCTTCGACAACCTTCTGGTGCCGACGCTGGATCGAACATTCACGCTCGCCGAAGAAGAGGCCGTTCCCGAAACCGTCGAAGAGAACCTGCACCTCGATGTGGCGCGGTCGCTCGATGAAACGCTCGATGTAGACCGTCTCGTTGGCAAAGCTCGAACGAGCCTCCGACTGCGCACGCTCGAGAGACGAGGCCATCTCCGCCTCGTCGAAGACGACACGCATGCCCTTGCCCCCGCCACCGGCGGCGGCCTTGATGATCACCGGGAAGCCGATGCGCTTGGCCTCCGCGACAGCCTCCTGCGGCGTGCCAGTGAAGGCGCCCTCGGTCCCGGGCACGACCGGCACACCGGCGGCGATCATGCGCTTGCGGGCCTCGACCTTGTCGCCGACGGCGCGCATCGCAGCCGCGGACGGCCCGATAAAGACGAGCCCGGCAGCGGCGCAGGCTTCGGCAAAATCGGCGTTCTCAGCCAGGAAACCGTATCCCGGATGGATCGCTTCCGCGCCAGTCTGCTTGGCCACCTCGATCAGCTTGTCGATGCGAAGATACGATTCGGAAGCGGGTGCCGGGCCAATCAGGACGGCCTCGTCGGCTTGGCGTACATGGGGTGCATCGCGATCGACCGCGGAGTACACCGCCACGGTCTTGACGCCGAGGTCCCAGCAGGCGCGAATGACGCGCACGGCGATCTCTCCCCGGTTCGCAATGAGGACCTTCTTGAACATAGTCAGCTCCTTGGCTCATGAGGACCGCGCAAGTCTCCCTCGCCAAACATGACAAGGAAGTTCCGGCACGGAACACTAGCCCGGATTGTGCATGAAGCTTCGAGTCGAAACGGCGTAGATGTACGCTGGCGTGCCCGCACAGAGGCTCAAACAGCCGAGGTGTACCTGTAGGGTACTCCGCAGGCTGTTTGAGCCGAGTACGGGTGCGAGGGCCCGAAAGGGCCCGGCCAGTGTGTAGATACGCTGTTTCGGCCGAAGGGCTCATGCATATTCCAGGCTTCTAGAGAGGGATATTGCCGTGCTTCTTCGGTGGAGAAACTTCGACCTTCGTCTCGAGCCGTCGCAACCCCATGATCAGGCGCTTGCGAGTATCTGCCGGTTCGATGACGCCATCGACGTATCCACGCTCCGCAGCGATGTAAGGATTCGCGAAGGTCTCTTTGTACTCCTCCGACTGCGCCTTCTTGTAAGTGAGCGGGTCGTCGGCTCTCTTGATCTGCCGCCTGTAGAGGATCTCGACGGCGCCATCGGCACCCATCACCGCGATCTCTGCCGTCGGCCACGCGAGATTGAGATCCGTCCGCAAGTGCTTGCTCGCCATGACGCAGTAAGCACCGCCGTACGCCTTGCGCGTGATCACCGTCAGCTTCGGCACGGTCGCCTCGGCAAACGCGTAGAGCAGCTTCGCGCCGTGGATGATGATTCCGCCGTGCTCTTGGGCCACGCCAGGCAGGAAGCCGGGAACATCCTCAAAGGTGATCAAGGGGATGTTGAAGGCGTCGCAGAAGCGAACGAAGCGGGCACCCTTTTTCGAAGCGTCGATGTCGAGCACGCCCGCGAGCACCGCCGGCTGATTCGCCACGATGCCGACCGAACGTCCATCGAGGCGCGCGAAGCCGACGACGATGTTCCCCGCATAATGCTCGTGAACCTCGAGGAAGTCGCCGTCGTCGACGATCATCTCGATCACCTTCTTGATGTCGTAGGGCTTGTTCGGGTTCTCCGGGACGATCCCGTTGAGTGCCTCTTCCCTGCGGTCCGGCGGATCGTCCGTCTTGATCTGCGGGGGGCTTTCGTGGTTGTTCTGGGGCAGGAAGGAAATCAGACGGCGAATCAATCCCAGCGCATGGGCATCATCGTTCGCAGCGAAGTGAGACACTCCGCTTGTCGAGGAGTGTGTCAGCGCACCACCGAGATCCTCCTTGGTCGTCTCCTCATGGGTCACCGCTCGGATCACGTCGGGACCCGTGATGAACATGTAGGAGCTGTCCTTGACCATGACCGTGAAGTCCGTGATCGCTGGAGAATAGACCGCACCACCGGCGCAAGGCCCCATGATGGCGGAGATCTGCGGGATCACACCGGAGACGAGGGTGTTGCGAAGGAAAATATCCGCATAGCCAGCCAGCGACGCGGCTCCTTCCTGGATTCGCGCACCTCCCGAATCGTTGAGGCCGAGGCAGGGACAGCCCATCTTGAGGGCCATGTCCATGATCTTGCAGATCTTCGCAGCGTAGGTCTCGGAGAGCGAGCCGCCAAAGACGGTGAAGTCCTGCGCGAAGATCGCGATGGCCCGGCCATCGATACGGCCGAATCCCGTGATGACACCATCCCCCGGGATCTTCGTCTTTTCCATCTCGAAGTCGGTACAACGATGAACCACCAGCGCATCCATCTCCTCGAAGGAGCCCGGATCGAGCAGAAGCTCGATGCGCTCGCGGGCACTGAGCTTGCCTGCATCGTGCTGGCGCTGGATACGTTCCTCGCCACCACCCTTCCTCGCTTGCGCCATGCGCTCGTGAAGCTCGCTAATCTTCTCAACCATCTTCTTCCTCCACCGGAAGGTCGGCAGCAAGCCAGACCTCCGGGCCTCCATCAACGAGGATCCCTTCCTTGAAGAGAGTCCTGATCTCGCGACTCAGCTCCACCCGCAGCCTGCGCGAATCGTGGGAACGACCAAGGCGCTCGGCGACCGTTTTCAAGAGCAGCGAGCGAACCGCCACGCCCCGCTCCCGCACGATCTCGAGCACGATCGCCCGAATCTGTGAGTCTACTGCGATGGCACCTGCTCCCAGTCCTTGAGAAACTGCTCGAGACCGCGCGTCGTCAGCGGGTGCTTGAGCAACGAATCGATCACCTTGAAGGGAATCGTCGCGACGTCCGCGCCGATGAGTGCGGACTGCACCACATGCATCGGCGAGCGGATACTGGCCACCAGGATCTCGGTATCAAAGCCGTAGTTATCGTAGATCTGGCGAATCTGGGTAATCAACTCCATCCCGTCCTGGGAGATGTCATCGAGCCGGCCTACGAAAGGAGAGATGTAGCTCGCACCCGCTTTCGCGGCCATCAGCGCCTGCATTGGGTTGAAGCAGAGCGTGACGTTGGTCTTGATACCTTCGTTGGTACACCAGGAGATCGCCTTGAGCCCCTCCGAGATGATCGGGATCTTGATGACGATGTTCTCGTGCAATGACGAGAGCTCTTTAGCCTCGCCAATCATCCCCTCGAAGTCCACGGCCGTTACCTCGGCGCTGACCGGGCCATCTACAAGATCGAGAATCTCCTCGAGGACCTCACGGAAGGGCCGCCTGGTCTTCGCGATGAGCGAGGGATTCGTGGTCACACCATCGAGGACACCAAGGGCCGTCGCCTCGCGAATCTCGCCGACGTCGGCGGTGTCGATGAAGAACTTCATGTTTACTGCACCTCCTTGATTGCGTCGTCTGTGGGCTCATCATCGTCGCCATTGACGCTGACCTGCCCTCCGCGGCTGAAGGAGACGACCTCATCGCCCTCCCCAAGCCGGATGACCCTGACCCCCTGCGTGTCCCGGCCAAGACGGCTGATGCGGTTGTTTTCGTCCTGCTCGACAGGGGTTCGGATGACTTGGCCGTTCTTGGTGGCGACGATGATCTCGTCGTCATCGCGCACGGGGATAGCCGAGACAACCAGGCCCGTCTTCGAGGACGCGCGGAGACTCTTCAGACCCACGCCTCCCCTGCCCTGCCGGCGATAGTCTTCGACCCGCGTGCGCTTGCCATATCCCGTCTCGCTGATGGTCAGGATGTCCTCGTCTCCCGTGACGACCGAACCCTGTACGACGGCGTCCCCTTCCCGCAGGCGGATGCCACGTACGCCGCGGGCGGTCCGGCCCATCGGGCGCACGTCTGCGGCCGGGAAACGAATCGCCATGCCCTGCCGCGTCGCAATGAAGATGTCCTGGTCCGAACCAACGAGGCGTACCGAAATCAACTTGTCCCCTTCATCGAGGGTCAAGGCGATAATCCCAGTCGAACGAATCTTGGCGAAGGCGGACAGGACCGTCTTCTTGATGTAGCCCTTCTGGGTGATCGTGACGACGAAGAGATCCGGATCATCGAAATTGCGGAGGGCCAGGAGCCCCTGCACGCTCTCGGTGGGGCGCAGGCCCAGAAGATTGACGATCGGCTTGCCTCGCGACGCCCGGCCCGCCTCGGGAATGCGGTAGACCGGCAAGCTGAGAACCCTGCCTTCCGAGCTAAACCATAGGCTGCTGTCGTGAGTCGAAACCGTACGTACACGGGAGATGAAGTCGTCCTCGCGGACCTCCATCAGGCGAATTCCCTTGCCTCCCCTGCCCTGCGACCGGTACTCGCTGAGGGCCGTGCGCTTGACGTAGTCCTTGTTCGAGACGGTCAGGACCACATCCTCCTCGTTGATCATGTCGAGAGTGCGGATCTCGCCCTCGTCTTCGACGATCTCCGTGCGCCGCTCATCACCGAAGCGCTCGAGGATCTCATCCAACTCCCGTACGACGATCTCGTCCACGAGTTTCGGCGAGCCGAGGATCTCGAGGTAGTGGGCGATCCTGGCCAGCAACTCCTCGAGCTCTGCGAGAAGCTTGTCGCGCTCGAGCTGCGTCAACCGCTGCAGGCGCATGTCGAGGATCGCCTGGGCCTGGATCTCCGAGAATTCGAAACGCCGGATCAGCTCCGCCTTGGCCTCTGGTGGCGTCTTCGACCCGCGGATCAACGCAATGATCTCGTCGAGGTGGTCCAGGGCCTTCTTCAGTCCTTCGAGGATATGGGCCCGGGCCTCGGCCTGCTTCCGCAGGTACTGGGTCCTACGAACGACGACCTCCCGGCGGTGGGAGAGGTAGTAATGCAACATCGACTTGAGATCGAGAACCCGGGGCCTGCCCGACACGATCGAGAGGAAGATCGCGCCAAAAGTCGTCTGGAGACGCGTGTGCTTGTAGAGGTTGTTCTCGACAACCTTTGAGACGGCGTCCTTGCGAAGCTCGAGCACCAGTCGGATTCCGTGGCGATCGGACTCGTCGCGAATGTCGGCGATGCCCTCGATGCGCTTGTCCCGCACCAGGCCCGCGATCTCCTCGATCAGGTGGACCTTGTTGACCTGGTAGGGCAGCTCGGTGACGACGAGGCGGTCGCGGCTGCCCCGGGCGCCTTCCTCGAAGCCCACACGGCCACGGATGACGATGCGCCCCCGGCCGGTGTGGTAGGCCTGATAGATCCCGCTGCGGCCATAAATGATGCCGGCCGTCGGGAAATCCGGGCCCTCGACAAAGGCCAGCAGGTCACCGATGCTGCAACCCGGATTGGCGACCAGGTGCTTGGCGGCGCCGATCAGTTCGGTCAGGTTGTGCGGCGGAATTCGGGTGGCCATGCCCACCGCGATGCCGTCACTTCCGTTGGCCAACAGGTTGGGAAACGCGCAGGGCATGACGAGGGGCTCGTTTTCGGTCCCGTCATAGTTCGGCCCGAAGTCGACCGTCTCCTTGTCGATATCCCGCAGAATCTCGCCGGCCAGCGGCGACATGCGAATCTCGGTGTATCGCATGGCCGCGGCAGGGTCCCCATCGACGCTACCGAAGTTTCCCTGGCCATCGATCAACGGATAGCGCAGCGAGAAGTCCTGTGCCATGCGCACGATCGTGTCGTAGACCGCCTGGTCTCCATGCGGATGGAACTTACCGATGACCTCACCGACCGTCTTCGCACTCTTGCGATAGGTGCGGGTGGCGGTGTTTCCGGACTGGTGCATCGCGTAGAGCACTCGCCGGTGAACCGGTTTGAGCCCGTCGCGCACATCGGGCAGCGCGCGGCCGATGATGACCGACATCGCGTAGTCGAGATACGAGTGACGCATCTCATCCTCGATGCTGACGGGCTTGTTCCTTGCTAGTTGGTTTTCATCCATCATCTGGAGTGGATCTCCTCGGCGATCTGCTATGGCTTAGCCGGGACAGTTCAGCTGGATTCCGGGCTAGATATCGAGGTTCTTCACGTCGAGCGCGTTCTCTTCGATGAAGTTCCTGCGTGGTTCCACCGCATCACCCATCAGCAGGGTAAAGATGTCGCTGGCTTCCACGGCGTCATTCACAGTGACCTGCAGCAAGCGGCGATCCTCCGGGTCCATCGTCGTCTCCCAGAGCTGCTCGGGGTTCATCTCACCGAGACCCTTGTAGCGCTGGAGCGTGATGCCCTTGCGTCCGGTATCGAGCAGGTGGTCGAGCAGTTCCCGCGGTGACGCGAGCGTTGCCACGCTCTCTCCCGAACGCACCTCGAGGGCCTGGTCACCAAGTTGCTGAATATGCGGGTAGAGCGTGCGGAGCTGGCGATACTCCCCGCTCGCCACGATCTCGTCACTGACGAGATACTCCCGGTGACCTGTCGAGAGGTCGACGGCTCGTATTTCGAAGTCCGCGTGCTCCTCGTTGCGCGGCAGCTCCACGATGCGATGTCCCTGGTCCTCGAGCTGTGTCGCGAGAGCGCGCAGCTTGGCTTCGTTGCGGAAGTCATCCCGGTCCTGGAAGTCATCACGCAGCATCGTGAGAATCACGGAGGACGGCCAGCCGCGCCGTTCGAGGGCCTCGCGGTACTTGCGGAACTCGACCATCTCTTCGAGGAGATTGACCAGCGCGTTCCCGGTCCACTCTCTCCCGGAGGCGGTTGAGCGCACCGTGCGTTCCTCGGCAGCCTTGCGCACGAGGAAGGCGGCGAGCTCCTGATCGCTCTGCAGGTACTTTTCTTCGCGGCCCTTCTTGATCTTGTAGAGCGGAGGCTGGGCGATGTAGAGATGGCCGCGATCAATCAGTTCGCGCATCTGGCGGAAGAAGAAGGTCAGGAGCAAGGTTCGGATGTGACTGCCATCGACATCGGCGTCGGTCATCAGGATCACCTTGTGGTAGCGCAACCTGGTGACGTCAAAATCCTCCTGGCCGATCCCACAACCGAGCGCCGTGATCATGATGCGAATTTCTTCGTGGGAGAGCATCTTGTCGTAGCGTGCCTTCTCCACGTTGAGGATCTTGCCTCGCAACGGGAGGATTGCCTGGTACTTGCGGTCGCGGCCCTGCTTCGCGGAACCGCCGGCGGAGTCTCCCTCGACGAGGAAGAGTTCGGAGAGTGCGGGATCCCGACTCTGGCAATCCGCCAGCTTGCCGGGCAGTGCGCCCGAGTCGAGCACGCCCTTGCGCCGGGTGAGTTCCTTGGCCTTGCGGGCGGCTTCCCGTGCACGAAGAGCCTGCACCGCCTTGCTGAGGACGAGCTTGGCGTCCTGTGGGTTCTCCTCGAGGAACTGGCCCAGCTTGCTGTTGACCATCGACTCGACGACCCCACGAACCTCGCTGTTGCCGAGCTTGGTCTTTGTCTGACCCTCGAACTGCGGCTCGGGGACCTTGACCGAGATCACGGCAGCGAGTCCTTCACGGACATCGTCTCCCGAGAGCGTGACCCCGCGGAAGTCCTTGGGCATCTTCGAGTCGTTGCCAGACAGGTACGCATTGAGCGTTCGCGTCAGCGCACCGCGGAAACCAGAGAGGTGAGTTCCTCCCTCGGTCGTGTTGATGCTATTCGCGAAAGAGAAGAGGTTCTCCTGGTAGGTGTCGTTGTACTGAAGTGCAATCTCGACGCCAATGCCATCTCGTTCTCCAACGATCGAGATCGGCACGGGATGCAGCGCGTTCCGCTTGGAGTTGATGTGGGAGACGAACTCGATAATGCCCCCCTCGTAGTGAAACTCCGCCTCGCGGATCGCCGTATCGCGCTCATCCCTGAGCATGATCTGGACACCGCTGTTAAGAAAAGCCAGCTCCCTCAGACGCTGTGCGAGGACCTCGTAGGAGCACTCCAGGGTCTCGAAGATCTCCGGGTCCGGCCGGAAGGTGATTTTCGTTCCACGACGCTCGGTGGTCCCGGTCTCTTCGAAGCTGCTTGTGGGAATGCCCCGGCTGTAGGACTGGGTGTAGACCGTGCCATTGCGCCAGATCTCGAGTTCCAGGGTCTCGGCGAGCGCGTTGACAACAGAGACACCGACGCCATGCAGACCGCCTGAAACCTTGTAAGCCTCACTGTCGAACTTGCCCCCGGCGTGCAGTTGGGTCATCACAACCTCGGCCGCAGAGATGCCGAGTTCTTCGTGCTGGTCCACGGGAATGCCCCGGCCGTTGTCGACGACCGTAACCGAGTTGTCCGCATGGACCGTGATCTCGATCCGGTCACAGTGTCCGGCCTGGGACTCGTCAATCGCGTTGTCGACGACTTCCCAGACCAGGTGATGGAGTCCGTGTACGCTCGTCGAACCGATGTACATGCCGGGGCGTTTCCGCACGGCCTCAAGACCCTTGAGGACCTTGATCGAGCTCGCATTGTACTCGTGCCCCAGATCGTCTCCGGGTTGCTTGTCTTGTTCGCTCATGGTCTTCCTGTCGCGCTCCCGGACTCATCGTCCGAGAGTATGTTTCCGTCTTCCACGCTGAGTTTCCGTGCGAGAAGTCCCTTGGTCAGCGAGGGCTTCGAGGTTGCGGCGAAGGTCTGGCCTTCTTTCCTTGCGGCCATCAACAGCGCGTCGAAACGCGTCTTGTCGAGATCGGAGTCCACGTCATCAAGGATCAGCACCGGCTCCGCATTCGGGCGCAACTGCCGCACCCGGCGGGCTTGAGCGAGGGTGATCGCCAGCACGGAGGAACGCACCTGACCCGCAGATCCGAAACGCCACAGATCGCGCTCCTGAACCTCTATGCCAAGGTCATCCCGATGGGGACCCACACTCGTCACCCTCGTCCTCCGATCACTCATCCGCGCTCTCGCCAATCCTTCCGCCAAGCTGGCCTTCTCGGTCGAAGCTCCTTGCTCCGAGTTCATGGAGCGAGGGAGCGCACGCCGGTAAAACAAGTGCGATGCCCTCCCTTCCGGAAAGAGATCCAACCACTGCGGCAACAACTCCTGCCAAGCCCGAATCTGCTCCTCTCGACGTGCGGCGATTCTCTCACCCACGCTCGCGAGAACCCGGTCCCAGGGGTCCAGTTCCTCGTCCGAGCCCTCCTGACGCAGGAGCTGATTGCGTTGAGCCAGCGCCTTGCGGTACTCCGCCAGATCGGGAAGATGACCAGGCAGCGCAGAGGCCGTTGCCCGATCCATGTATCTTCTTCTCTCTGAGGGACTTCCAGCGATTGATCTCGTGCTTTCTCCTGTCATGACGAGCGCTGGAAGGTATTCCAGATACTCCTCGAGCTTGACTATATATTGTCCCACGCATAATCGTCTGATGCCACGTCCTCGAGCCCTCCCGATCGACAGACTCACGGAAGGGCTTCCCGCTTGCGAGATCTCTCCCCCGATCTCGAGGGCGTCCTCCCCGTGGGTGATAGCCTCCCGGGGGTCTCTGCTCCGGAAGGAGCGGGTCGTCGCAAGCTGATAGACAGCCTCAAGCAGCGAGGATTTTCCCTGCGCGTTGGCCCCCGTGACCAGGACGAGGTCTGAGCCGAACGCGATTTCCTGCAAGGCCAGATTGCGGAAAGCACGAACGCGAAGGGTCAGGAGCACGGGCTCTCCCCTAGGAGAGGGCCATCGGCATCACGATGTAGGTGTCCTTGCGCGCATCGTCTTCCGTGCGGACGGGCTGGAAGAGTCCCTGACCCATCTCCTTGCCCAGGGAGACGAGCACCTTCTCCGTGCCCGCCACAGCGATGAAATCGAGCAGATATTGCGCGTTGAATCCGATGGCGATCGACTCCCCGGCGTAGTCGACGGCGATCTCCTCCTGGGCTTCACCGAGCTGCTGGTGAGACGAGGAAAGACGCATGAGCCCTTCTTCGAGTTCCAGCTTGATCAGTCGCGTGTGCTCCTGGCTCAACACGGCCACACGCTCGATGGCGCTGCGCAGAGCCGTGGTCTCGATCTCGATGTTCTTGTCGTTTCCCTCGGGCAGTACACGGTTGTAGTCCGGGAACTTCTGCTCCTGGAGGCTGCTGCTGATCTCCCGTTCCCCCATCTGCGCGAAGAGGCTGCCGCCGCTACTCCAGAGGAAGACATCCCCCTCGTGATCGCTGGCGAGCTTCAGAAGCTCGGAACTCGCTTTCCGGGGCACAACCCAACTTTCCTTCTCACTGCCCGTGCGATGGACGCTGCGGCGCGAGACAGCGAGACGGTGGCCATCGGTACCCACCAGGGTCAGGAGATCGTCGCCAAACTCGAAGAGAGCTCCACCGATCGAGTAGCGCGGGTCATCGGAAGTGATCGCGAACAGGACCCGCTTGATCATGTCCGCCAGAGGAGCCGCGTCGATCTGGGCGACGGGAGTCCCTTCCTTCTCGCGCAGGGACGGGAAGAGATCCGGCTCCTGGGTCGCCAGGCGATAGCGAATGCGCTCGCAGTTCAGGTGCAGGTCCGTTCCCTTCTGATGGAAGCCCACGTTGCCGGACGGGAGGCGGCGAAGGATGTCATGCAACCTCCGCGCGTGGACGGTCGTCGCACCGGGAATCTCGACCGTGGCAGGAATCGACGAGCGAAAACCGATCTCCAGATCCGTGGCCGCGATGCGCAGGCGTCCTTCCTCTTCGGCGACGAGCATCACGTTGGAGAGGATCGGCAACGTGGCTTTGCGCTCGATGATCCCCTGGAGCAGAGAGAGCTCCCGAAGGAAGTTTGACTGGTCGACGGTGATTTTCATGATCGTATGCCTCGGTGCTGCGGATCGCGTGGTTAGGTATAGCCAAAGTATCTCAAAAGAAAGAGAACTTAGAAACAGTAATAGAGCTGTGGATCGTGTTGAAAACGTCCCAAAGCACTAGAAACGCGACGATTAGTGAGTGGTGCGAAGGTGGATGGATCTGTGTGCCGAGCTGTGTACAACACCGACACCTGAGCAGGGCTGGAATCATCCACTGCGTTCCACAGCCCTTCCAGAGGGAGGGCTGTGGATCCTGAGCAAGAAAGGAAGCTAAGTCTCATCGCAACTCACCTTCAAGCTGCGTCAGCGTCTTGTGGAAAGCCGGGTCCGCGAGCTTCTTCGCGTCGATCTTGCGGACCGCGTGCATCACGGTGGTGTGATGCTTGCCGCCGAAGACCTTGCCGATGGTCGGGTAGCTCTCTCGGGCCAGGCTCTTCGAGAGATACATGGCGACCTGCCTGGGAAACGCGATTCGCTGGGCATTGGTCTTCGATTTGAGATCCAATACACGGAGATTGTAGTGACGGGCAACGACCCTGAGAATGGCCTCAGTGGTCACGATCTCTTCTTCGACGGACCCGGTGCTCTGCACAACTTCCCGTGCCAGAGTCAGGTCCGCCGGGCGCCGCTGGATCGAAGCCGCGGCCATTAACGTGGTCAGGCATCCCTCGAGTTCGCGGATGTTGCTCTGGATCTGCCCGGCGAGGAAGAGGCCGACCTCCGGGGCGAGCTTCCATCCCCGAGCGGCGGCCATTTTGTTAAGGATGGCGACCTTGGTCTCAAGGTCGGGTGGCTGGATGTCGGCAATCAATCCCCATTCAAAACGGCTGCGGAGACGCTCGGCCAAGGCCGGGATGGCCCGAGGAGGCTTGTCGGAGGCGAGTACGATCTGGTGGCCGGCGTCGTAGAGTGCGTTGAAGGTGTGGAAGAACTCCTCCTGCGTGCTCTCCTTCCCCGCGATGAACTGAATGTCATCAACCAGGAGCACCTGCACGCTCCGGTAGCGCGCCCGAAACTCGGGCGTCTTCTCGTAGCGAATCGACGTGATCAATTCGTTGATGAACTGCTCCGAGGTCAGGTAGCGGAGCCGGATCTTCGGGTCGGCCTTCAGCCAGTAGTTGCCGATCGCCTGCATCAAATGGGTCTTGCCCAGCCCGACCCCTCCGTAAATAAAGAGTGGGTTATAGGTTCCACCGAGTTGATTCGTGGTGGCCAACGCCGCCGCATGGGCAAACTGATTGCACGAAGAAACGACGAAGTTCTCAAACGTGTAGCGAGGGTTCAGCCGTGGGACTCGATGCTCCTGTGCGCCTTGGTGTTCGGGGGAGCTGGGAGCGCTCGGCGTCTGGGTCGACTCCGGAGCCACGAAGACGATGCTCTCAGCGGACAGGCCGGCCTTCGGCATGGCCGCACGGATCGTATCGAGGTACTGGCTGCGCAACCACTCGGCGAACATTTCGTTCGGAACGCAGACTCTCAACGAGGAACCGTCGAAGTCCAGATGCTGGGTCGGACGGAACCAAGTCTCGAAGATACCGGGATTCATCTCCGGTTTGAGTATGGCCAGAACCCGCTCCCAGGGATTGGGAGAATCAGAGGATCTGAGCGCTAAATTTTCCACAACCCTAACCCCTTTGAATTCTTGGAATTCGCCTTGGTCTGAACTCTAGACAATACACAACTTTTCCACAGGTGTGGAATTGTGTGTTGCTTATTAAGTCCTTAATATAAGGGGACTTAGGTCTAGAGTGTTGGACTGGAGGCCTGAGGTGCCTCACGCCACTCCCAATGGAAAAGAGCCGTTGCCAGCTACCCGCCAGAGCATCCTGCGACGACCGATTAAGCGAAGCGATCGATGGCTGAAAAGCCTGCTGAGGCTAGCACCCGCTCAGCGCGCGTGACAAGGGTTAATTCTAGCCAACGTCTATCCCTCAATCCGCCAACGGCTTGTGGAAAACTCCCAAGGGCCGCCGAAGGCTAACGAGATTCAGAGCTGTTC
>JANTFM010000003.1 GCA_024763475.1 Acidobacteriota bacterium
CATGGCTGATCCCCTGCTCAGCTCCACCCCTCCCAGGTTGATTTGACCCTCTCCCCGGCCCTCTCCCAGGTTGATGAGACTCTCTCCCAGGTTGATGAGCTTCCCCTGCAAGAGGCACCGCCTGCGGAGCGTCTTTCGGGTCGGCAGACGAGAGGGGAGGAGGCGCCAGGCTGGCGGCCCGGATCACATGGGGGGGCTCCGGATCCTCCCAGCCCACAACATCTTCCTCCCAGCTGCGCCAGCAGGCGGACTGGCGAAGAATGGAGAGCAGGCTTCCCGCGGCCCGCTTCCCGGAAGCCGGGAAAGGGAGGATCAGGCGCTCCGCCGCGCGGGTCAGCGCGACGTAGAGCAGCCGCGCCTTCTCCGCCTGCTCCAGTTCCTTCTCGCGCGCAAGCAGCGTTTCGTAACCCGGGCTCTCCAGGAAGCGAGCGAAGCGAATCTCCAGCTGCTCGCTCTCGCGATCGTGGAGGGTCACGCTGTGCCGGGAGCGGGGCTGGTGATTCACGTCAAAGAGCCCCACAATTCTCCATTCAAGGCCCTTGGCAGCGTGGATCGTCAGGAGCGTCACCCGCTCCTCGTCTTCGGCTTCGGGGCTCTCGGCCTCCCGTGACAGCTCGCGCTCGGTCTTGTCCCTCAGCCAGCCGGCGAAGTCGGAGAGCCCGTAGCCGCCTCGCGCCCAGTGGTCCCGCGCCTGGTCAAGCAGCTTGCGCACGTTCGCGCTCGCGCGATCCCCATGGGGCAAGCCCTCGAGGAGCAGCAGGAACTTCGTCTCATCGAGGATCTGCTCCACGAGCGCCGGCGGGGCATCCTCGACCGAGCAGCGCTTCCATCGCGCGAGGGCCGTCAGCGCATCGCGCACGGCCCCTTCGCCGACATCGGGCGACGCGGACCCCAGATAGTCCGCGACCAGGAAGGACCCGCCCGTCGCGCGATGCCGGGCGAGGATCTGGTCTGATATCGCGAAGAGGCGGGTCCGCAAGGCGGCGACCGCGAGCCGCTCATCCCAGGGATCCGCCGTCGCGGCGACGACCGCTGCAATCTCACTGATCTCGGTCCGCCGGAAGAAGCGCTGGGATTTCTCTTGCCGGAAGGGGATCTTCTCCTCGTCAAAGGCCTCCTCGACAAAGTGGGCACGACTCGCCACCGCGAAGAGCACCGCGATCTCCGACCATCGAACACCTTCCAGATCGTGAGCCGCACGAATCTCCAACGCGAGGACCCGCGCCTCCTGCCTGGCGGCGGCCTCCGCGCGAAGGTTCTCCTCGCCACCAATCGGCGCCAGGATCAGCGAGGGACCGCCACTCTCGGCCTTGCCTGGCGCGGCCAGCAGGGTCTGCCATGCAGCCTGCCCCGCAGGATAGAGGGCCGGATCGAAGATCTCGGCAAAGAGCCTGTCGATAAGCCCCAGCATTCGGGGCGTGGAGCGGAAATTGACCGAGATGCGCTCAAGACATCCCTCCGCGTCGAGCGTTCCCACGTCTTCCTGGTAGGTCTGCACATCGGCGTGGCGAAAGCGGTAGATCGATTGCTTGGGGTCACCTACGAGGAAGATCAGCGGACCTTCCTCTTCCGCGCGCAGCAGGCGCACGATTCGCGCCTGGATCGGGTCCGTGTCCTGGTACTCGTCGACCAGTAAGACCTTGAAGCGGCGACAAAGCGCGCGGCGCACCTCCCCCTTCGTCCGCAGGAGGCGCTCCGCGAGATAGAGCAGATCGCTCTGGGAGATCAAACTCCGCTCGAGACGCTGCTCGAGCGCCCAGGTCCGGAATCGGGCCATCGCGGCCAGCACCCTCCGGACCCGTGCCGCGAAGTGCTCCCGAATTCGGGCCGAGATCTCCTCGTCCCGGAAGACACGCAAGTCCTCACGGATCGCGGCGAGCGCTCCGCTTGCGTAGTTGCCCTTCTGCCCTTGTCTGAGTGTGATGTGAGGCAGGGAGAGAGTCTTCCCGCGGTGGAGATCGAGGAGCCAGCGCAGGCGGGCCTCGGGCGAAAGCGTCTCGAGGCGGACCAGTTCGTCTCGCAGGAGGATGAAGCTTTCCTCTAGCCGGTCTGACCCCTCGCCGACCCGGGACCCTTCGATGCGAGCAACAAGCGCCTGCACTCCGTCGAAGAGATAGCGCCAGACGGCTTCGGCGCCCGGAGCCTCCGGAGCTTGGGCGGGCAGCCGGAGCGTCATCAGCTCCTGAACCTTCCGCGCAAGATCCTCTAGACTCCCGAGCGCCGCGCCCCAGCCGAGCACATCGACAAACGGGGCCGCCAGGGCATCATCCTCCAACTGCACCGCGAACCACTCGGCGAAGAGCGCCACCGCCAGCTCGCGCCCTTCGGCATCTTCCGCCACGCGATAACCCGGTGCGAGACCCGCCAGAAGCGGGTACTCCGAGAGAATCGAGCCGCAGAATGAGTGAATCGTCGAGATCTGGGCGAGTGGCAGGAGGCGCCGGGCCTCGGCCATACGTTCTGCTTCCTCGCCCTCGAGCCGGCCGATACGTTCCGAGAGCCCCCGCCGAATTCGCGCCCGAAGCTCGGCGGCCGCCTTTCGCGTGAAGGTGATCGCCGCCACCTCGCTCATGGAGTAGACACCCTGCTCGAGGCCGACAAGGATGCGCTCGACGAGCAGGGTGGTCTTGCCGGTCCCTGCACCCGCCTCGACCGCCAGGGAGAGTCCCTGTTCCTCCGCCGCACGGTCCCGCGCCGGCTGATCCTGGGGGAGGCTGCTCAAGGGTGCTGCTCCACGAGCGCGGTATGGCGGCGGTAGCGCGGATCTTCGCTCTTGCGCTCCTCGATCCACGCCTGGTGCGGGCCGCAGACCACGCGGTAGTCACACGAGCTGCACTCGGCCCCGCCGTTGGGGAGCGGGAGGAACTCACCCCGCACAGCGAAATCCCGGAGTCCGCTGACGAGTTCGCCGAGTTCCTCCCGACGAGAGAGGAGGTAGGGCCGATCGACCACGAACTCCCCTTTCCGGGGAGACGCTTTGAGGGAGACGACCCGGAACTGCTCGACGCCCTGCGCGTCGCGCTCCGCAGCCGGCAGGCGTTCCTCGAGCAGCCTCGCATAGAGAGGGACCTGCAGGGAGCGGCCCCCCTGGTAGAGTTCGCCCTTCTCGGGCCTCGGGTATTTCTCGTTCTTCGACCACTTGTAATCCACGACGCGATGCCCGCCGGCAGCATCCCGGTCGACGCGGTCGGGGCGTCCCCTGACCTGCAAGGAGCTGCCGGAGATCGTGAGTTCCCCGTCGAGCGGAACTTCCATTTGTGCCACCCGCAAGCCTTCCGTTCGCATGCGCTGCACTTCGACGAGCACGTAGCGCTCCAGGCAGCTGCGGATCCGCATCGACTCGGCATTCCACAGGGCTCTCGAGCCGAGCGCTCCCTGGGCGATCACCTCTCGGATCCTCAACGCGACCCAGCGCGGAATGCGTTCGAGCAGCTCGGAGTCCTTCTCCGCCGCAGGGGGCAAGCCATCCTCGAAGGTACGGAAGAGATCCTCGAGGACCCGATGCGCGACCGCCCCCACGTCTCTCGGCTGGGGCGGCGTGATCGCCGCCGCGTCCTCCCAAACCCGCAACCCGAGCAGATGACGCAGGAAGAAGCGAAAGGGGCAGCGCGCAAGTTCTTCGAGTCCGGTGACCGAGAAGGCATCACTCGCCGCCAGCCCCCTCCCAACGAGACCGCAGTATTCGTTGTACTCCCTCTCGCGCAGGCGCAAGCGGTCGGCCCGCCGGCTTCTCGCCAGATCCGTGTAACTTGCAAGATGAGCGGAGAGTTCCGCATCGTCCTCGCGCACCGCGGCGATGTCGTATTCTTCGACTCGAAGCAGGGCTCGGCCGGCGTCCGTCTCGCTCAAGCCAGGAGGGGCAGAGGAGATCCGCTCCACGGCGGGAGACGCCGCGGGATTCTCCGGGTCGAGCACCTCGCCGGAACGCTCTTCGATCAGCCGGGCGAGCGGATCCACGGGCTGCCGCGTCTGGCCCTTCACGTCGTCGAGACGTGGCCAGCTGAGGACCACGCTCGACTGGCCAGCGGCCAGGCCGAGAGAGAAGAGAAGATCTCGCTCACGGAAACGGTCTCCAGCCCGTTTCAACAGACAGCCATAGCGTTTGACGAGCCGTTCCCGCGCGATGTCTCCCAGGATCGGATCGGGGTGCCCGGGAGGCGCAAAGTTGTCGTGGGAAAGCCCGGTGAGCCACACGGCGTCGAGTCTCAGGCCCCGGGCATGGTTCCAATCCAGGAGCAGCACGCCCTCGCCCCCCCGGCGCCCCTCGAGACCGCGCCCCTCGTCTCCCTCGCCGACACGGCTCTGCACCTCGAGCAAGCGCTCCAGCCACAACTCAAGTGCCAGATCGCTTCGGGGAGCAATCCCCAGCTTGTCCCACCCGCTCAACAAGCGCGCGGCGTCCCTGGCAGCTTCGAACAGCGCGCCACCCGCCGCATGCTCGAGACCGAGCTGGCAGGTCATGCCGATCAGGTCGTGGGAGATCTCGGACCAAGCTCCCTTTCGCTTTCCTTTGTGCTCCAGCGCCCTGCGGAAGGCGCCGAGCGCGTCGAAGAGCGCCGCGGCCATCTCCGCCACCCGCCCGACCTCAACCGAGCGAACGCTTCGCGAGCTCGGCGCAGGCCGGCCCTCCCCTTGTTTCGCCTCCCAGGCCTCCTCCCGCGCGAGTCCCTTCCTGAGCCGTCGCAGCAGGGCCTCCCACACGGTCGGATCGACTCCGCCGCAGCCCGCAAGGCGCAGGATGCGGTCCACCGCCGAGGGCGACAGGGCCGGATCATCCTCCGCCTCGAGCCGTGCCCGCAGGACCGCGCTCACCTCTCCGCGACCCCCCTCACCGGCCGCCAGCGCGATCACCGCGCGGAGGGCCCGCCCGTAAGGCCGCTCGAGAAGCCGCCGGGGCGAGCGGCCGCAGACCGGAATACCCGCCCTCTCGAACTCCTCACGCAGGAGGCTCTCCTGCCGAGCAGCACGGGACATCAAGACCGCCATTCTGCCGAACTGGCCCCCTTGTCTGGCAGCCCCCAGCAGGTCTCGTGCGATCTCCCGTGCCTCGGCTCGATCTCCCGGACAGCCGAGAATCCTGATGTCACCAGCGGGCAACCCATAGGCCGCGCCGACCGCATCGCGACCTCCCGTAAGTTCCGTCTCACGCAGCGAGAACCCTCGGCTCTCGGCCCAGACGAGGAGTTCCTCGAGGAGTTCACAGGACGGACTGTCGGGCGGTGCTGCCGGGCAGAGCCATGTCACCTCATTGTGACGGCCAATCTCGGCAAGGAGTTCACGCTGGAGCCCGGTGAGGTCGTAGATCCCGTAGACCAGCACTTCCTTTGCGCCACCGGGGAGCGGGGCACCCTGCGCCGCCCGGTAGAGCGTGGCATCATCCGCAAGACCGTGGCGCGTGAGATGGGCGTCATAGCGCCTGAAGATCCGGGCCAGATGCTCAAAACGGAAGCGTTCCTCGCCCCTGAGCTCACCGAGAATCTCCTTCGCCGGAAGATCCTCGAGGCCGCTCTCCCGCAGATCCCGAATCGCCCGCGCCATGGCGACGGCAACCGGAAGCTTCAGCGCAAGGTCCCCGTAGGGGCCCGCATCCTCCGCGAGGAGATCGGCCGCGATCACTCGGTCCGCGTGGGGCGGCATGATCCATGCGTCGAGCCTCGGCGAGGCCATCTGCCGCGCCAGATCGGGCAGCGTCACCATGTGGAGACCCACCGCGCCGGGGCTCCCCTCCGCGACTCTCTGTAGGAGATTCCGCCCCACGGCCGCCGACGCGGTGACGACCACCCGTGGTATCCCCGCTCCCCCCTCAATCCAGCCTCGGAGCAGGTTCCGGCCCATATCGGGCAGCAACCCCGGGGGAACGGTCAGGAGTGTTACGGACGACATACCCAGTGGCCTTCGGCAACGCGGGCCGCGAGAGCCCGGCGCTCGAGTTCGAGGAGGATCGACAGGGTCTGAGTCTCAATCAGCGGTTCCGGTGCGCGGGGCGTATCCGCGTAGGCCGCCGACGCAATCGCCGCGACAGGCTGCGGAAGCTCGCTCAGCAGGTCGAGCACCTGGCGCTCACGCGTCCTCCGGTGCCGGAGCATCCGTGCCGCCGCGCTTCCGGGCAGCGGCGGGCCGTGGGCGGGAAAGAGCAGGCGGAAAGCCCCTTCATCGACCCGGCGCAGCGAGGCGAGATAGGCCTCCATGGATCCCTCTTCGGAATCGATCACGATCGTCGAGAACGCGCTGAGGAGATCTCCTACGAGCAGGCCAGCACGCTCGAGAATCCTCAGCGCGAGGTGGCCCGGCGCATGGCCCGGCGTGTGCCAGACTTCGAGGGTCATACCGTCGAGGTCGAGCTGTTCTCCCTCCCCAATCTCCCGAGAATCCAGGCCATTGAGCCCCGGCGTTCGCGAGAGCGTCTCGGCATGGGCCAGCACCGGAAGCGAGAGCCGGGACGCCAGCAACTCGACACCCGCCACATGATCGTCGTGATGGTGCGTGAGGAAGATCGCCTCCGGGCGCTGCCCGTCCTCCTGTCGCCGCCTGATGACCGCAAGGAGGCGTTCGATCTCGCGGGGCTCGGGAGTCCCGGGATCCACGATCAAGTAGCGCGTCCCCCCGGGCATCCAGACGTTGGTATGGCTCGCCGGCGGCAGGGTCCGCGAGGCGAGCGGCAGCATCCAGACCCCAGGGATGAACTCGATCCGGTGGCAAGCCTCCTGCTGCAGGTTGGCCGCACCCAGCCTCCTGGCGAGTTCCTCGAGCGGCTCTCCTTCCGCCGCGGCCAGAACGCGCAGCTGTGGAGGGAGAATCGGCGGCACGTCGATCTCGCCTCGCTCCCATCGTTCCAGCAGCTCTGCGGGCCGCACGAAGCGCAGGACCTCGATCTCCTGCGGCTGCGGTGCTTCCGCGGGCGCCTCGCACCCGGGGGGAGCCCATGCGACGAGAAACTCGGTGTAGAAACGCAACGGGAAGAAGGGCGGCGTGACGAGGAAGCCGGCTGGCAGCCATTGAGCTACAGGAACAACGATCCCGGTCTCCTCCGCCAGTTCCCTCGCAACGCAACGACCATAGGCCCCGGGCATCTCCGGCGCATCCTGAGCCTCGAGCGAACCGCCCAGGCAGGCCCAGTGGCCCGGCAGAAAGCGCGAGCGTCGTGAACGCTGACCGACGAGGAGTTCCCAGCGGCCCACCGCGTCTTTGCGAAAGAGCATCCCAACGCCGCTCTTCCGTGGCTCCGGAGGCTCTGCGGGGGCTATAGCTAGCGGCCGCTCACTCATCTGGAACTCGCTCCTCGTCAGTGCGAAGAAAATCCGATGTCCATCAGTTCATGAGGACTTCCGGCTAGAGTACGCCACGCTTCTCCTGGTCGCGTTCAATCGAACGGAAAAGCGCTCCAAAGTTGCCTTCGCCGAAGGAATAGTTGTTCTTGCGCTGGATCAACTCGATGAAGATCGGCCCGATCACGTTCCGGGTGAAAATCTGCAGCAAGTAGCCGAGCTCGTTGCCATCGACGAGAACCTTGTGGCTCTTGATACGGGCGCGATCCTCCGTAACGTTAGGAACGCGCGTGAAAACCTCTTCGTAGTACTCGTCATCGATGTCGAGAGTCTCGATTCCTGAACCCTCCAGCTGGTCCAGGCTGGCGAGGAGGTCGTGGCTGAGAAAGGCGAGGTGCTGGACGCCGGGCCCCTTGTACTCGCGCAGATACTCGCTGATCTGCGACGCCTCCTCGGTCCCTTCGTTGATGGGAATGCAGAAGGACCCGTCGGGAGAACGCAGGGCGTAGGACGTCAATCCGGTCTTGACCCCCTTGATGTCGAAGTAGCGCACCTCGGTGAATCCGAACACGCCTTTGTAGAAATCGGCCCACTCCTGCATGGTGCCCTTCTCGACGTTGTTGGTCAGGTGGTCGATGACGATGAAGCCCTTGTCCGCGACGAGGCTCGGATCCGGATGCTCGACGAACTCATCCATGTAATGCGTACCCTGGGCATCGATGAAGTAAATCAGCGAGTCACCGATGCCGTAGATCGCGGGCGCGTTGCCGAAGGGGTTCGAACCTTCATAGGCGCGCGCACCTCGCTCGACGGCTGTCTTCAAGGCCAGCTCGGCATCACGGACCTGCCACCCCATCGAACAGAGGGATGGCCCATGCAGCTTGCCGAACTCCGCCGCGAAGCCCTTCGCGTCGCGATTGACGAGGAAGTGGATGGAATTCTGCTGATAGGAGTCGATCGGCCGGCTCTTGTGCTGCATCACGCGGGAAAAGCCGAACGCCGTGAACAAGGCGTCAAACTGCTCCGTGTCGGGACCAGTGAACTCTGCGAACTCGATGCCCAGCAGGCCCACGGGATTCATTGGATTCGTGCTCATCCTCTACCTCGCTTTCCTCACTTGGTTTGCCAACTCTTCCAGTAGTCCTTCCACTCCGCGTCCGTGAACTCAGCACTCATCTGCAGCGGGAAGCGCGTATCGATCATCACGGCCTTCTCGTTGGTGCGCTCTTTCCCGCGGGCGGCCTTGATCGCTCCCTCCTGGGGCCCATGGTGAATCCCCTGGGGATGGAAGGTGATCATGCCAGGCTTGATGCCCTCGCGGGAGAAGAACTCGCCATCGTGATAGAAGAGCACCTCGTCGTAGTCGATATTCGAATGATAGAAAGGCACCTTCAACGCGCCAGGATCCCCGGTCTCGAGGGGACGCGGCAGGAAGCTACAGATCACCACGTTGTGCGTGATGAACGTGATATGGGCTGTCGGCGGCAGGTGGTAGCGCTCGCTGTGAACCGGGCGAATGTCTCGAACATTCAGCTGCCACACGGTCAGGTCTCCCTTCCAGCCGACGGTGTTGATCGGGTTGAAGGGATAGAAGACCGAGGTGAGCGCGCCAAGACGCTTGATCTTGAGTTCCCACTCGTCCCGCTCCTCGGCAACCGGGTCCTCCTCAGGAGTCGGCACCTTGATCATCGCCGGATCGAAGAGCGCATGCTGGCCAAGCGGACCCCGGTCGGGAATCGCGATCTCTCCGCTGGTCTCGATAACCAGGAGCTGCGTCTCGCTCTCAGGGAACAGGCGATAGACGGTCCCCCGGGGGATGACGAGATAGTCTCCCTGCTCGTAGCTCAGCGGACCGTAGTCCGTCTCGATGCGCCCGGTGCCCGCATGAACAAAGAGGGTCTCATCCCCATCCGCGTTGCGGAAGTGATAGGGCATCGCCGACCCGATCTTCGAGCTGCTGATGATGCAATCGTTGTTGTGAAGCAGGGGGACGCGCCCTTCGAGATAGTCGCCTCCCGCTTCGGCGAGCTTCATTGCATCTATCGCGTGGGGCTTGAGCTCGCCCTCAATGCGGCTCCAGCCAACGGGAGCCTGCCTGCGATAGAGATGGGCGTAGCGCCCGAAGAAACCCTTGCGTCCGACTTCCTCCTCCACGGTTCCCTCGGGAATATCGACGTGGGCCTGGCGGGTGATTCGGCCTCGCGTGAACAGCATCGTCCCTCTCCTTACTAGTACGTATCGACCGGTTAGCAATGCACGAGAATACGTCGGCATGCTCCGGCGAGCAAAACTCCTCAAAGCTTGCCCAAATTCGCGCGCGAAACTACCTTGCTCTTTGCTTCGTTTCGCCAAGGATAGCGGATCGGTCCGCTCATGGAGGAGATATGCGTAAGACTACGATAACACTCGCTGTATTGCTGTTTGCTTTCGTCTCGCCAGCCCTCGCGCTCGGCCCGGTCGATGTGGAGGTCGGCGCAGCCTACTGGCTGAGCGACACGAGCCTCGACTTTGCCGGAGAAAGCCTCAGTGCGGACTCTGCTGACATGAATCTCTGGGGTCAGATCTGGGTGACGAAGTGGGGAGCCAAGGCGGCGATCTACAAGACCGATCTCGATCACAAGGAGTTTGACGGCAGTTTCCAGATTGACTACACGAGCCTGGATCTGCGCTACAAGGTCCTCGAACTCACGGACAACAACTTCATCGCGGTGGGTGTCGGCTATCAGAAGGTCGAGTTTGATTCAGTAGACGCAAGCAGTCTCGACACGACGGGCTGGCGCGTGAGCACGGAAGCCCACATCGGCCTCGGGCGCATGATCAACTTCTACGGAGATGGCGCCTACTACTTCGGGCTGGACGACATCTCGCAAGAGGGGGACACCCTCGCCCGGGATCCCTCCGGCTGGGAACTCGAAGTGGGCGTCTCGTTCAAACCGGCCCCCTTCCTGAACATCCGCGCCGGGTATCGCAAGAGTTCACTCGATATGGACATCCTTGACGGCGGCCCGCGAAAAGACATGCCTTCTACGTATGGTTACTCCATCGATTCCGATGGGTTCATCCTCGGCGTGAGTGCCAACTTCTGAGCTGAGCTGCTCTTGAAGCAGGAACGCGGGGCACGGAGCCAATCCGTGCCCCGATGCTTTTGCCCTACGGATCAGGCCGGGATCTCACCCTTGCGCGCCGCCTCGGCGGCCTTGGCGATGATCGCGGCCACATCGTCCATCTCGTCCGGGCCGGCGAGGAGCACGTCCTGCTTGATCCAGAGAGTCGACGCGCAGAGCTCCTCGCATACCGGCAGGTCGTAGGAAGCGTATGGACGCGGCCAGACGTCGTTCCAGCAACCACCCTGGCCCGTGGCGCGCTGGCCGAACCACTCCCAGAAACCCTGCTTGTAGAGCGGCACGGTGTACCCGGGATGACCGGGAAGCCCTTCCGCCTGCACGGCGGCCGCGAAGCGTTTGCTGTCCGTCGAGATCAGCTGGCGGTCCAGGCGCACCATGTAGATATGGCACGCGTGGGAGCTAACCCGTTCGTCTCGATCCGGGGTCAGGATCCCGGGAATCCCCTGTAGCTTCTCATCGAGGGCGGCAAGGGCCGCCTGGCGCGTTTTCTGCTGGACGACAAAGCGATCCATCGAGGAGACCAGCATCGCGGCCTGCAACTCGCTCAAGCGGTAGTTCAAACCGGGAAGGACGTGTTCGTACCACTCGCCGCCGAGCTTTCGGCCGCAGTTGTGGTAGGACCACGCTCGCTGGTAGACCGCATCGTCGTTGGTCAGGAGCAGGCCACCTTCTCCCGCTGCGAAGTTCTTGCTCGACTGGCAGGAGAAGATCCCGGCATCGCCCAGGGCTCCAACCGGCCTCCCGTTCCAGGCCGCCATCCATGCCTGCGCCGCGTCTTCGACAACCACGAGGGAGTGCTTCTTCGCGATCTCCAGGATGCGATCCATGTTCGCAGGACGCCCGCCGATGTGGACCGGATAGATCGCCTTCGTTCGCGGCGTGATCGCGTCCTCGATCAATTCCGGGTCGATATTGTGTGTGCCGGGCTCGACATCGACAAAGACCGGCACCGCGCCGAGGGCCAACGCGGCCATCGATGTCGCCATGAAGGTATAGGGGGTAGTGATGACCTCGTCGCCAGCCTCGACACCCACGGCAACGAGTGCGATCTGCAGGGCGATCGTACCGTTGCAGCAGGCCACCCCGTACTTGGCCTGGTGCCGTTCGGCCCAAAGCCTCTCGATTTCGGGCACCCGGCTCCCCCCCACGCCCCACTTACCGGAACGGATCGCGGCCACGACAGCCTGCTCATTGGTCTCGTCCCAGACGGGCCAGCTCGGCCATCCCTTGCTTCGAACAGGTGTTCCACCTGACATCGCCAGCTTCTCGCTCATCAATCGCCTCCGGGTTTAATCAAGGTAGGGCTCGCTGTCCGGCGCACCGCCTGAAGCCTCCGGCCACCGGACTGCCGCATGATGATCGCTTTGGGTAGCCAGAGCAAACCGCTCCGCCCGCTTCGAATCGCGCTTGACCCGGGGGCCTGCCTCTGTTGTGATCACTGTCTTTGCGCGTGGGGGTTCATCTGGCGTTTTTGCCAAGGAAGGGAGTGCTCATGGGATCGATCGGATCCTCGAACGAACGCAAAGTGGCCGCGACCTGCCTGGTGGCTTTTGCCTTCTTGATCTTCGGCATGGTCCTGCTCGAGATGATCATGATCGCCTCCCTTGGAGGCCGTCCCTTCACCCTCGAAGCAGACTTCGCTCAGAAGGCCGACCTCTCCTTCATCATGCCGTACTTCCTGGCCTATCTCGTGATAGGTGGACTTGGCCTGGTCGGCATCGTGGGGCTGGCAAACGTCTACGGCTCCTCGAGCAACCGGAAGATGGGCGCCGAAATCGTCAAACTCGCAGCCCTCGGCTACTTCGCAATCAACTACTGGCTCTGGAGCGCGATGTGGCTCGTCCAGCACAAGATCGCGCGGTTGGCCGAAGTTCCCACGAACCCTCCCGAGTGGGTCCTCCGCGCGTTCAACGCCTCGGACGCCTTCTGGTCCCTCGCGGGATGGGGCGGACTCGGTCCCTCGATCGTCATGTTCCTCGGGCTGGCGTGGCTGCTCGCACGAGGCGCCCGGCTCCTGCCCAAAGCTGCCGCCATCGCCTTTCTGGTGCTGGGGGTGACGCAGATCCTGCTGCTCGTCTACGTCGGCCTCTACGGCTTCGGCGTCCAGAATACGACCGGGGGCTACGCCCAGTTCTTCGACATGATCATGACCCTCGGCCGCATCGTGGCCTTCATGCTGGCTGGTGCGGCCCTCTATACGGAGAAAGGCATCTTCGCCCGCAGCGACAGGCATCGAACACGGGTCGGACACGGCTGATCTCCCGGCTCACGGGTTTAGAATGCTGTCATGGAAGCGGACAGGCGAGTACGCGAGGCTCTTCGCGCGCTGATTGATCGCGCCCTCGACCGGGTGCAGGGGCATCCTGCGGGCCACCTGTTGTCGGGCGAAAGAGAACGGCTCGAGATCGCGCTCGACCTGCCACTGAACCTCCGCGAGGAAGAGCTCGACAAGGCCACCCACGAGGTCGACAAGAAGCTGAACGACGCCGTCCACGGGCTGCTCACCCACCGGGCCATCTTCCGCCCCGGGCGCGTGCTGTGCCTCAGGTGCCGCAGCAGCGAGTGCGAGCACGCTGTGCCCCGGGGGGCCAAGACCGTCTTCGGGGGGTATTCCCAGTCGGGAGTGCCGCGTTTCGTGGACTACGGCGAGTATCTCCTCAAGGCCCAGGATCCGCGGGTCGGCGAACTCTTTGGGGCGGCGGACCGCCTCGTCACTCGGGTCGTCGGGGGCGAAGAAGTGATGGAACGACTGCTCCCCTCGATCAGGAAGGACATGGACGGTTACCAGATCCACGGGCAAGTTGTCGCCGGTTGGTTCCGCGCTCCCGACCGAAGCGGGCGCAGCCGCGCGATGGCGCTTTCCTTCCAGATCATCTCCTCCCAGCCAAAGCGACGGAAGCGGAGCTATGGCCTCAACGTACTCGGCGTGGGCCCCGGAGGGGAAGGCCTCGAACAGCTCCACGAGCGCCTGCGCCCGGTGCCCTGGTCAAGCCCCGTGCGCTGGGCTCAGTCGGCCCTGCGGACGATGAACAACGCCGCACCGCGGCGTCTCGAGGGCCTTCTCAGTGGCCTGGCTCGCCGCCTCGAAAGGAACGTCCGGAGCAGCAGCCGACGAACCACCCACGCCGAGATCCACCACGAAGACGGCGCGCGACCCACGCGGATGGCCCTGATGGACCTGGCACGAGCGGGTGATGCGGACCTGCTCGTCGACCGGAGGCACAACACCCGGATCGTTCTCGGCCAACGGGGACGCTGCCATGTCTTCAGCCCCGAGGGCAAGTTGGTGACCTCGGTTCGCTATCCGCAGGGATCTATCGACCGAAAACGCAGATCGGGAACCTGGAGAGTCCCCGAGGAACACGAGCTCTCCTCGCTGCGGGCCCTTGCGTCCCGGGCCTCTCCGGACAATGCGGACGACATCGAATAAATAACTACCCTTTCTAGACCTCAGGATCCAAATTGTCCTCAGGCAGGTGGCGATAGCGACAGCGATCTGGACGACGCGTCGGCCGCCACCTCCCATCGGATGGGAGCGCGTGATGAGCTGGAAGAGCAATGACGACAAACAGAAAGCAAACCCGAGGACCGCGGGCCGGTCCAATTCCGCGCTGGGCACGATTCCCCTGGCCCCGCTCGAGGATGCCGCGGCAAACCAGTCTCTGGCGCCTGGCTTCGGCTCAGGGGGCAGCTTCATCATGGACAACCTGGGGCATATCCTCGCCTTCGACCGGGCGATGGAGAAGCTCACCGGCTGGGTCGCCTTCGAAGTCGTCGGCCAGCACAAGGACATGGGAGTCTACGAACGGCCTGACGACAGCGGACTCCGCCGTTTCCAGGCCCGCCCGCTCTTCGAGGGGACTCTGCCCTGCGTCGAGCGTAGCTCCACCACCCGTTTGAACCTCAACCGTAAGGACGGCGCACAGCTGGAAGCCGAGGTCGTCATCGCACCGCTAGGCGGTCAAGGCACACGCTACTCCGTCGAGATCAGACGGGTCGTCGCACGCATCGGAGCGCCAGTACGACCGGCAGAAAAGGAAGAGCTCGACGCGCTGACCCGGCTCCCGACCGCCGCCGCCTTCCGAGACCAGTTGCGCGAGACCTTCGGTGCCGTCCAGCGAACGGGCCACACGCTCGCGTCGCTCTTCGTGCACATCGATCATTTCGAGAAAACGCAAAGCCGCGTCGGAGAGGAACAGGTCGCAGACATCGTTCAGCGCCTGGCCGGCATCCTGCGGGCAACGCTACGCTCCACGGACTACATCGCCCGTCTGGGTGAGGATCGCTTCGGCATCCTGCTCACCGGGGCCGGCCGTGGTGATGCCCGCCATGTCGGGGGCCGGATTCGCCAGACGATCGAGAAGTTCGCGTTCACGCGTCCGGGCGGAGCCGGAGAGCTTCGCGTCACGGTGAGCATCGGTGTGGCCTGCTATCCCGCCGATGGCGAGACCCCCTCAGAGTTGATTCGCCGTGCGGAAGAGGCCCTCGAAGAAGCGCACCGCCTCGGCCGAAACCGCGTGTGGTGCTACGTGCGTCGACCCCGGATCCATGTCGACTTCCCCGTCTACTTCGATGGACCCGCAGGCCACCTCCTGGGCAAGACCAAGGATCTGTCGAATTCCGGGATCTTCGTCGAGACACACGAGATGCTGCCGGAAGGGATGCGCCTCGGGCTCTCCTTCCGCCTCCCCGAGTCCACATCGAAGATCCGCGTGATGGGTCGTGTTGCGCGGCAGGTATCCCCCGATCCTGGCCAAGTTGGAGCAACTCCCGGACTCGGCATCGAGTTCGAGCGCTACAACCCCGAGGACCGGCGCCGCATCGAAGCCTTCATCCACAAGAGCCGCACCTAGCAGCGCTCCTGCGTCGCTTCCAGCCACGCTTCGCGGCAGCGGAGCGGCGACGGTGTTCACGCTCCTTCTCCACTAGGAAGGTCTCCGCGTAGGCCGCGATCTGCTCCGGCGTCCGGAATTCCAGGTCGTGGTTTCCATCGCGCGCGAAGTAATCGCAGAGCGGGTCCTCCGCGTGCTCGAGATTCTCGCGAAGACCATACTCACGGCAGATCGTCGGCCGCTCATCGTAGATCTGGCAAACGTTGTTCGGCCCGAGATAGCGGCACGGATGATCCACCTGGAGAAACCAGTCGTCATCCTCGACCCAGATCCAGGTCTTGCCGTGCAGGAGGTACCAGCGCAGATCCTCGAAGTCCTCCGCATCCTTGGGAGCATCGATCTCCAGCGCAAAATACTGGCAGCAGAGAGCATCACAATCGTGACAGGGCGGCCCTCCCAACAGCTCCGGTACGACAGGAAGTGCCTGGCCACGCCGAATGAGGCTCATCTCGATTCCTTGAGTCGGGTACGCGTCTCGTCGCGACCGGGAAGGTAGACCCACGAGGAAATGACTGTCGCGCTGATCTTGGCATCGAGGATCCTGCTTGGCGGCCCCTCGAGGATGTCGCGGTCGAAGACGGTGAAGTCCGCGTAGCGGCCGGCCGAAATCGTGCCGAGGCGGTCGCTTGAGGAGACGGCCTCGGCGGCTCCCAGCGTGAACGCTCGCAAGGCTTCCTGGATCGATAGGCGCTGCTCCGGCAGCCAGCCCCCGGGAGGATAGCCCTCCGCGTCCTGTCGCGTCACGGCCGCATAGAGGCCGAGGCGCGGATCGATATCCTCCACCGGGAAGTCCGAGCCAAAGGCGAGCAGCGCTCCTGAATCGAGCATGCTGCGCCAGGCATAGGCGCCGGCCAGCCGTTTCTCCCCGAGCCGAAGCTGGGCCCAGGGCATGTCCGAGCTCGCATGAGTCGGCTGCATGGAAGCAACGACGCCAAGCGCAGCCGGACGCGGCAGATCGTCTGGATGCAGGATCTGGGCATGTTCGAGACGCAACGCCGGGCCCTGAGCGGTCGTCCCTCCGAGGCTCTCCCAGGCGTCGAGGACGGCGCGGTTCGCCGCATCGCCGATCGCGTGCACAGCCGGCTGCAGTCCGGCCCGCGAGGAACGCTCGATCTCACGAAGCAGTTCCTCGGGCTCAGTGACCCAGAGGCCCACGCTCGCCGCGTCGTCACTGTAGGGCTCGATCAGCCGCGCGCCCCGGCTGCCCAAAGCCCCATCCGCGTAGAGTTTGACGCCGACGAGATGGAGACGGCCCTCGTGCTGTGGGCCCGTCTCGAGCAGTTCCCGGTAGAGCGCGGAGTCCGCGCTCGCATACGCAAAAACACTCAACGGGAAGCGTCCCTGGGCCGCGAGCCTCTTCATCGCCTGCCAGGTGATCGTGTCGACTCCCATGTCGTGGACCCCGGTCAGTCCCACGGCAACCAGGTCTGACGCCGCATCGGCAAGAGCTCGCTCGACATCCTCAACGCCGGGCTCCGGGATCTGTGAGAACACGAGGTCCATCGCCTGGTCCACCAGGATCCCGGTGGCCCGGCCCGAGCGGTCGCGATGAATGCTTCCACCCGGTGGGTCCGGAGTCTCATCATTGATGCCCGCCGCGTCGAGAGCCGCTCGATTGACCCAGAGGGCATGCCCGTCGATCCGACGCATCGCCGCCGGCCGCTCGGGGAGCAGCTGATCGAGGCGATCGGCATCCGGCCACGCGGCATCCGGCCAGTCGTTCTGATCCCAGCCCCGCCCCTGGACCCAGCGTTCCTCCTGGTGCTCCTCGGCGAAGTGCTTTATCCGCTCCAGGGTCTCCTCGAGGCTCACCGCGGCGACGAGGTTCACCTGCCCCAGGGTCATGCCATATCCCCGGATATGGGCGTGGGCGTCCACAAGACCGGGAACAGCCAGTTCGCCCGGCAGGACCTCGGCGGAAGCTCCCTTGGCGATCCACTGCGGGATCTCACGCTTGGACAACAACCGAACAACCCGCGGCCCCGAGACGAGAACCGCATCAGCCCAAGGCTGCGCCGGGTCGCCGGTCCAGAATCGCGGCCCCGTGAAGATCTTCCCGGGGCCGCCGGATTCCGACACCTCCGCACGACATCCGAGCAGGACCGCAGCAAGAGCAAGACAGGGACATAGGACACATGCCAGCAACAGCATTCTCATGGGAATCGCCTCAAGGGAAAGACCGGACCCGAATCCTTCGTGAACCCATCGCCTTTGGCCGCACACGTGCATCCAGGCCGGAACTGTTCGGCGATTTTGACCTTCAACGTGCTCTAAGGGACGCCTTCGGGCAAAACCGCCAAGCAACACGGAGCTGACGGCACCTGCACGCCCTCGCTTCGGAGCTTCATGAAAGGTCCGGGGTGCCAGGACGAGCGCATTGTAGGCCGCAACCGCGACGGGCGAAACGAGACGCCCCACAGAGGGAGCCCCGGCGGGCCAGGCTCTCTCGACGCTCCGACTCGCAACATTACTCGGACACTTTGTCTCACTTGCACCAAAAGAGGACTGAAAAAGGCCTTCATTTTTGCAAATTGACTGGAAAATAATGCCGATTATGCGAAATTCTCTTCCCGGCCGGGTTGACAGAGAGTCCCGCTGAGCCTAAATATCCGCAGACCAATCCACCCACGATCAGCTTCATTCTCTTTTGCATAGCCACGACCGTACGAGGAGATCGCGATGGCCAAGACCGAGGCCGAAACCAGAGCCATTTTGAGAGATGAGAGAGTCCGTTTCCTGCGCCTTGTCTTCACCGACATTCACGGCGTGATCAAGAATGTCGAGGTGCCGGATAGCCAGTTCGACAAAGCCCTCGCCGGAGAAATCATGTTCGATGGTTCCTCGATCGAGGGATTCGTGCGGATCCAGGAGTCGGACATGCTGCTGCAACCGGACTTCTCGTCCCTGCGCATCTTCCCGGCCGACGAGAGCGACCCGAACCGGCGGGCCCTGCTGATCTGCGACGTCGCGTTGCCTGATGGCGCTCCCTTCCCTGGGGATCCTCGCAACGTGCTGCGTCGGGCCGTTGACCGGGCAGCCTCGCTGGGCCTCAGCGCGATGTTCGGCCCGGAAGCGGAATTCTTCCTCTTCCACCGCAAGAACGGCTTCGCAACGACCGAGACCCACGACCAGGGCGCCTATTTCGATCTTTCTCCTGTCGACCGGGGGGAGGGTGCTCGCCGGGAGATCGTCAACGTCCTCGAGCGAATGAACTTCGAAGTGGAGGCCGCTCATCATGAGGTCGCCCCCGGACAGCACGAGATCGACTTCAAGTACGGCGACGCGCTGAGAACTGCAGACAACCTGATGGTCTTCAAACACGTCGTGCGCAAGGTTGCGCTGCGTCATGACCTCCATGCGACCTTCATGCCCAAACCACTCTTCGGCCAGAACGGTTCGGGCATGCACGTTCACCAGTCCTTGTTCCTGGCAGATGGCAAGAACGCCTTCGCCGACCCGCAGGGCGAGTGGGGCATGTCCGAGATGGCGATCCACTACATCGGAGGCATCCTGGCCCACGCCAAGGGCTACACCGCGGTGACCAACCCCACGGTCAACTCCTACAAGCGGCTCGTGCCGGGCTACGAAGCACCCACCAACATCACCTGGTCCGAGAAGAATCGCTCGCCCCTCGCCCGCGTTCCCGCGCGGCGCGGCACAGGGACCCGCGTCGAGGTCCGCATGCCGGACCCCTCCTGCAACCCCTACCTGGCGTTTGCGGTGATGCTCCAATCCGGCTTGGACGGAATGGAAAACACGATCCATCCCGGCCCTCCCGTCGCCAAGGACATCTTCAAGATGAGCGACCGGGAGAAACGCCGCCTGAAGATCGACTCGCTTCCCGGAAACCTCTATGAAGCCGTCCGAGCGCTGCAGAAGGACAAAGTGGTCCTCGATGCCCTGGGCGATCACACGGCGAATCACCTCATCGCCGCCAAGCTTCAGGACTGGCACGAGTACACGGCAGCCGTCCACCCGTGGGAGGTCGACCGCTACCTGCAGATGTACTGATTCGTTAGCCGGCCACCCACGGCTGGGAGGCCGGCTGCTACCTGCAGTTGTGCGGGTTCGTTTGTCTCGACGGAAACGTGACGGGCGGGCTTCGGCTCGCCCGTTTTCCGTGCACCGTGGAGCGAAGACTGTTGCACTCCGGGTTTTTGTAGGAACAGTTGTCCACAAAATGCCGTATTTGTTTAGTTTAGTCCTCTGAGAAGGACCATCCCACCGGATCGACAGGGTGCAACCTTCTTCGCTCCACCGGGATTTTCTCGACATACGGCGTTTGGCTCATGGGGCTACAACATCTGGCCTATTGAATTCCTACTCTATTGCTCGTATTTTCCCCTCAGCACAGGACCACCCCGCAGAATCTTTCTCTGCTCGTCTTTCTCCTTCGCAATGGTTGTTGGGTCTTGAGGGCTTCGCCTGAGCCACTCGAGGGTCGTTTTCTGAGCACTATTGGGAAGGGAGTCGTCAGATGTTGAAAATGAAGGGTCTCGTCGTTACCTCCGTCTGCGCCGTGGTGTGTGGGCTGTCGTTATTCGTTGCCTGGGGAGCGGGGGGCTGGACTCTGATCGGCTGGAATGACCTCGGCATGCACTGCATGGATGCCGACTACAGCGTCTTCTCGATTCTCCCGCCCTACAACACGATTCATGCACAGCTCCTGAACGAGGAGGGCGTGCTCATCACGGATCCGGACGCCCTTGGAATCAGCATCAGCTTCGAGGCGACCGCAGACCCCTCCTCTTCCATCAACGCGAGCAGCGTGGGAAAAACCAACTTCTGGGATCACTCCGGCGACCTCTTCGGCGCCTCTCCCGCGCCCGATCACGGCCTCAAGGACGCGAGCATGCCGGGTCCGGCGAATACTCCGCAGCCGATGGTCTTCGACGCCACCCACGGCTGGTTCACAGCGGAGGCCATCCCGATCACTCCTTATGACGACAGCTTCCGCAAGAACTACTATCCCTTGATGCGCCTCGTCGCTCGCAATGCAGCCAACCAGGTTCTTGCGAGCACAGACATCGTCCTCCCCGTGTCCGATGAGATGGACTGCAGCGCCTGCCACGGCTCGGGCACCGAAGTGGCCGCCCGGCCGGACCAGGGATGGATCAACTCTCCCAGTCCCGTTCGAGACTATCGACTCAACATCCTGCGTCTTCATGACGATCGGCATCTAGGCGACCCAAGCTACGCCGATGCGCTTGCCCAGGCCGGCCACGACCCGGAAGGACTTTACGTGACGGTAACCCAACGCGGGCGCGCCGTGCTGTGTGCGAGTTGCCACGCCTCCAACGCTCTCCCCGGCTATGGCGTCGACGGCATCCCACCCTTCACCCAGGCCCTTCACTCGCTGCATGCCAACGTCAACGACCCGACCAACGGCATGCGACTCGACGATACGAGCAATCGCTCGGCGTGCTACCGCTGCCATCCCGGCTCGACGACTCGCTGCCTCCGCGGAGCCATGGGTGCCGCGGTGAGACAGGATGGGTCACTCGACATGCAGTGCCAGAGCTGCCACGGAAACATGAGCCAGGTTGGCGCCACGACGCGCTCAGGCTGGTTCGACGAACCAAAGTGCCAGTCCTGCCACACGGGGGACGCGCAGAGTAACAACGGGCAGATTCGCTACTCCGACGTCTTCGAATCCATGGGCGTTCCCCGGCAGGCCGTCAACCCGCGCTTCGCCACCAATCCGGATACCCCGGAGCCCGGCCTGTCCCTCTACCGCTTCTCCAAGGGGCACGGCGCGCTCCATTGCGAGGCCTGTCACGGATCCACCCACGCGATCTTCCCCTCCTCCCATGGCAACGACAATATCCAGAACGAGGTCTTGCAGGGGCACGGCGGCACGCTCGTTGAGTGCACGGCGTGTCACGCCAGTGATCCCGACACCTGGACCGGGGGGCCGCATGGAATGCATCCGGTCGGCCAGGTCTGGGTCGATCGGCACCCAGACGCGGTCGAGGCTGGCGGTGCGGCGCAGTGCCAAGCCTGCCACGGCATGGACTTTCGTGCGACGGTTCTCTCGGAATCCAAGGCGAATCGGATGTTGAGCACGCGCTATGGTACGAAGAACTTCTGGAACGGCTTCCGGATCAGCTGCTACTCGTGTCATAACGGCCCGAACAACGAGGACCCCAATCCGAATCACCCTGCCCTTGCTCAGAACGCTCTCTCGGCAACGGCTTTCGAAACTCCGGTGGATATCCCGCTCGCAGCCTCGGACAACGACGGCGACTCACTCGTCCTGCGCGTCGTCGACCAGCCGGGACATGGCCGCGTCGCCCTCGCCGGGACCCTGGCGACCTACTACCCGGATCGCGGATTCGCCGGAGACGACAGCTTCAGCTGGGCAGCCTGGGATGGGGACACGGACTCGAATCTGGCCTCCGTATCGCTCTCGGTAAGCGGCCCGCTCGCGCCCTCCCCGGTCCCCGGCGGTGTCGGTGTAAGCGGGAGCCAGGTCCAGCTCTCCAAGCTCCCCGTAGACTCGCTGCGAGTGAACTGGGACGTAAGCAGCTGTCCTTCTCCCGGGTATCACCTGGTGTGGTATGACCTGTGGTCGATTGGCGCGTATACCATCGACACCGTGGATTGCGTGCTCGGCACCCTTGGCGACCAGGTCGTCGTTCCTCCGGGAGGCTCCGTCGCGGCGATCGTCGTTTCGAATGATGGCGCGAGCGTCGAAGGCTCCCACGGCCTCGATAGCGCCGCCACCGAGCGGCCCTCGGCTGCGGAAAGCTGCGGGATGCTCGAAAAGAATGCGGACGGCACCTGTCCTTGAGTGCATCGCCCTGTGATGTACCCTCTGTGTAGGGTTCGCATCGGAGGATCTCCCCGGTCCTGAGATTCGCGACCGGGGAGTCACCCCGAAGCAAGCGATCCCTAGAGGAGATGTCACAAATGGGTGCTTCGGACGAGACGACAAGCGGTATCCGCGTTCAGGTGGAGAGCCGGTATAGACCTGAACGCAGCGCGCCGGGACGGGCGTTCTTCTTCGCTTACCGGATTCGCATCTCCAACGTCGGTGAGACACCGGCCCAGCTGGTTGCGCGGCATTGGATCATCACCAACGGAAACGGGCAGGTCGAGCATGTACGCGGCCCAGGGGTTGTTGGAGAGACGCCGAGACTGACACCCGGGACCGCCTTCGAGTACGAGAGCTTCTGCCCCCTCGCCACGCCGCTCGGTGCCATGCGCGGTCAATTCCAGATGGTACGGGATGACGGAACGCAGTTCGAAGCCGAGGTCGGAGAGTTCTCGCTCGAAGTCCCGGACTCGATCAACTGAGTCCGGGAGAGGAGTCTTCCATGGCTGGAGAGAGCGATCGCACCCCAGGAAGCGGAAGAACGCCTGGCGACGCTGGTCAGACGACAGCCTGGGACTGCAAGAAGGCCTTCGAGCACTACCGCATCAAGGATTGGAGTAGCGGATACTTCACGGTCAACGAGAAGGGGCATATGGCCGTGCTGCCTCCCGGAGACGGCCCGGTCCCCGCCGACCTGCACGAGATCGTGGAAGGCCTGCGTGAACGGGGTATCAACCCTCCGGTTCTTCTGAGGTTCAACCACATCCTCGAGGACCGCCTTCGCTTCCTCCACGAGTGCTTCGAGCGAGCGATCCATGAAAACAGCTACGCGGGCGACTACATCGCTGTCTATCCCACCAAGGTCAATGAGCAGCGCCAGGTCGTCGAGAGCGTCTTCCACACCAGCGAGGAGTTTCATTTCGGCCTGGAGGTGGGCTCCCTGCCGGAACTGATCGCGGTGATCGCGATGAGTTCCAGCGAGAACGAGCGCCTGATCATTTGCAACGGCTTCAAGGGTGAGCGTTTCCTGCGCGCCGTGCTGATGGCGGCGCTCCTGGGACGCCGGATCATCGCGGTGATCGACTCCTACGAGGAGCTTGACCGGATTCTCCGCCTCGCGGACGAACTCAAGGTGCGCCCGTTGCTCGGCGTTCGGATCAAGCTCTCGAGCCAAGGCACCGGCCGCTGGAGCGAGTCCGCGGGCAGCAAAGCGAAATTCGGTCTTTTCATCAGTGAACTCCTCGAGATCGTCCACCTCCTGCGCGAACGCGACATGCTCGACTGCTTCCAGTTGATCCATTGCCACATCGGCAGCCAGATCGAGGATATTCGTGCGATCAAGGCCGCGATCGATGAGTTCTCGCGCCTCTTTGTCGAGCTGTCCCGTCTCGGCGCCAGGCTGCGCTACGTGGATGTCGGCGGCGGACTCGGTGTCGATTACGATGGCAGCCAGACGGGCGCTGCGCCTTCGATCAACTACACGGCCTTCGAATACGCCTCCAGCATCGTCTATCGGCTGGCCACAGCGTGCCGGCAATCCAAGCTGCAAGCACCGACGATCATCAGCGAGTCCGGACGGGCGATGGTCGCCCACAAGAGTGTCCTCGCCTTCGAGGTCATCGGGCGGGCCTCGGTGACGCGCGCGGCTGGTGAGGTTCCCCCTCTCTCCGAGATCGAGAAGGCGTACGAGACGGTCCCCCAGTCGGTCCGTGATCTCTACGACACGATCGACTTCCTCGACAAGGAACGTGTTGCGGAGAACTTCCATGATGCAACCCACGCCTTCACGTCGGCGCTCGAGGCGTTCAACCTCGGTTACCTGCCGATCGAGATGCGTGGGCTCGCCGAGAGGCTGTACTGGATCTGCCTTGGGGGGATCAACCGGCTATTGGCCAGCCTGGACGAGATTCCCTCAGAGCTTGCCAACCTGTCCGAGGCACTCTCCGAGATCTACTTCGGGAACTTCTCGCTCTTCCAGTCGCTGCCGGACTCGTGGGCCATCGGGCAGGTGTACCCGATCGTTCCCTTGCAGAAGCTCGAGACCGAACCGACCGTCCGCGCCATCCTCGCCGATATCACCTGTGATAGCGACGGCAAGATTGACACCTTCATCGGCGCGGACGGGATCCAACACACTCTCGATCTTCACCCGCTGGATGATGAGACTCCCTACTACCTCGGCGTGTTCCTTGTCGGCGCGTACCAGGAAGCACTCGGCGACCTGCACAACCTCTTCGGCGACACCAACGTTGCCCAGATCAAGGTCGAGGCCGACGGCAGCTGGTGGCTGGAAGACATCGTCGAGGGCGACACCTCCGCGGAAGTCCTGGGCTACGTCCAGTACGATGCCGAGGATCTCTACAATCGGGTCATGCGGGACTGCCAGACATCGATTCGAGCCGGTCGAATGAGCCCGACTGAAAGCCGCGACCTGCTCTCGTTCTACAAGCAGGAACTCGACGGCTACACCTACCTCGAGTAGCTGGAGGCACGGCATGAACCCCGGAGCGTTCCTCGATCTCACGGCGGAGTTCAGCGATCCGCTGCGCTCGAAAGTCGTCATCGTGCCGGTGCCCTATGACGAGACGAGCACCTTCGCCAAGGGAGCTGACCGGGGCCCGCAGGCCTTGATCGAGGCCTCCGCTGCTCTCGAGGACTACGACATCGAGACCGGCTGGGAGCCCCATGTCGTCGGGATCACCACGCGTCCCCCTTTGCGGCACCAGGGAAACCCCGGGGACCTCGCGGATCGCCTGGAAGCGGAGATCGCGGAGATTCTCGCGGAGGACCGGCTGCCCGTCGTCCTCGGCGGAGACCACTCGGTGAGCATTGGCGCGATGCGGGCTGCCGCAAGTCACGACCCGGGCTTGAGCTTCCTGCAGATCGATGCCCACGCGGACACTCGCGAAACCTACGAAGGGTCGCCTTATAACCACGCCTGCGTCATGGCGCGAGCCCGCGAACTGGGCCCGATCTCCCAGGTCGGCATCCGTTCGCTCGATCGCTCAGAACTCGACACGCTCGACCCACAGCGCGTCTGGTACGCCCACGAAATCCTGCGGGATCCTCGTCGGGGCTGGATCGACGACGTCATCGCCTCACTCTCGAATCCGGTCTACCTGACCATCGATCTCGACGCCTTCGATCCGTCGCTGATTCCCGGTACGGGAACACCGGAGCCGGGCGGGCTCGGCTGGCACGACGTCATCCAACTCATCGACGCGCTCGCGAGCGCGAGAGATGTCGTCGCCTTCGACGTGGTCGAACTGTGCCCGATACCCGGACACCGGACCAGCGAGTTCACCGCGGCCAAGCTCGTGCATCGAACCCTGGCCGCGGTCCTGCAGCCATAGGCATCGGAATGCATCACTCGCCATCAGCGGCGGCGGACGAAGAGAGGAGGATCTCGATCTTGCTCGCGTACCTGCGCTTCAGCGCGTCGGTGGCGGCCACCTTCTTCGCGCGCTCGAGCCAGCGTTCTGCCGCCGGCTCATCCCCCTTTCTCAGGTAGCAGAGACCCAACAGCAGATAGAAGCGGTCCTCCTGCTTTCGAACACGAATGGCGTACTCGAGATGAGCGATCGCCGCGTCGTAGTCCCCGGCAACGAACGCCTCGTGGGCTCGCTGGTAGCGATAGTAGGGATTGCGCCTGCGGTGATGCAGCACGCGCTTCCGATACTCGTCCGCCTTGCGCGCATCGCCAAGGCGCTCGTAGAGGGCTGCCAGGTTGCTCATCGCCACGAAGTCCAGCCTGTCCGCCTTCAACGCCTCCAGGTAGGCGGACTCGGCGAAGAAGAAGAAGCCATTGCGCGAGTACAAGGTACCGAGGTTGGTCCAAGCGGGAGAAAAAGCCCGATCATGGCGTAGGAGCGCCTCACGGAAGCACGCGAGAGCGGCCGCCGCATCACCTTCCTGCAGGTGCTGAACGCCGACGTTGTTGTAGTAGTGCGCCAACGCCCGCGCATCGGATATGGCGCGCATGTCATAGCTCGAGCGGAACTCCGCCATGTTGAAGTCGACGACATGATCGCCCTCCCGGCCGAGATCAACGAGCACGTTCACATGACGGTTCAGGACGAAGACATCCTCCCCGAGAACCCAGTCCGGCGGAATGTCCACTTCCTGGAAACTCGCGGCGAGATCGAGATAGCGGGCCATCGCCACGAACATCGTGGAGAAGGACAGACAGTTTCCGCGCCGGGCCTCGAAGGTCTCGGCGGCCGTGCGGGTCTTGTCGTCGTACTCCAAGCCGAAAGACCCCTCGCTGATGATGGCGCGTGCAAGCTGCCGCAACCTGGCTGTGCTGCTCGCACCACGATCCACGTGAGCCTCGAGGAACGCCTGCATCTTCGGGCTCACGGCAAGCACCATGCTCCCAGCGACGGGCTCAGCTACGGCGCGGTCCCCACCCAACGGAGCGCCTGCCAGAAGATCCGCGGCCCTGATCCTCGTCGCTCGCGATAACTCCGGCCCACTCGCGCAGCCATGGGCGAGGATCATAAGAGCGATGAACGAAGCACGAACCCACATGGTCAGAATACCTGGAAGACAGCGGCCGGAGCGGCTGCGCCAGCCCTGACTATCCTACTCCGCATTGTTCATGGGCCCTTCGGCCGAAACAATAGTCTGCGCTCTGGCCGCGCCCTTCGGGCCCTCTCGCCCGGACTCGGCGCTGAACACCCTGCCGTGTCCTGGTCAAGTACATTTCGCGTGTGAAATCTCGCGTGTTCAGGCCTACGCGCGGGCGATCCAGAGGCATCTACGGCGTTTCGACTCGAAGGTTCATGAACAAACAAAGCGGGCCAACCGGTTCCAGACGCGACAGGCCAGATCGCGCGAACTGCGGCCACCCTGCTGAACTCGATTCGCGCCTGGGGTGCTGCTCCTGAGAGCATGCGCCTGGGAGCACCGCTCAGGAAGCAGACTCCTCCTCGCCGCCGCCGCCCTCGCTGTCGAGCCGGAACCTGACCACAACCGTAATCGTTGCATCGACTGGGTCGTTGTCCTTCGTGGCCGGTCTGTAGCGCCACTGCCTGACGGCGTTCACGGCAGACTCGGAGAAGCCGGGATCCGGCTCCGGGGCGTTGAGCACTGAGATATCACCAACCTCGCCCGTGGCTTTGACGACAATTTGCAGGATGACCTTGCCGTTCTGACGCGCTTTGCGGGCCAGTTCCGGATACATGGGAGTGACGCCGTCGATGCGGAGCGGTTCGCTAACACCATCGATCCCCGGTATCAGGGGCACCTTCTTGGATTCTCCAGGACTGACGGTCTCCGGCGGCTGGCATGCACTGAGCAGCACAGAGAACAACACCGCCGCGACAACAGAAGCGAGAAGAAGGCGGGCGCGGGTCGATGACAAGGACGGCTTGGTTTTCATTCTGCTCATCCTCCGGATTCTTTGGGGGAGAAGGCGGCGAGACTCCGCCATCGCGACACAGGTTGGAGCCAAGCTGCCAGACTCGACGCGAGACTCGGCCAGTAGCAAGAGCGCGGCAAGATAGGGCTGTCTTCCGCAGCGGCCGGCGACCTCATCATCGGTCGCAAGTTCTCGTTCTGTTCTCAATCGGTGATTGGCCCACCAGACCAGTGGATGGAAGAAGTAGAGCACTTGGATAATCCACTGGAGGGCATTGACGTAGTGGTCGAAACGGCGCAGGTGCGTCAACTCATGCACGAGGACCGGCTCGAGTGTCTCCTCGCTCCAGAGCTTGCTCGTCGAAGCAGGGAGCAGCAGAATCGGCCTGATCACACCGAAGAGCGCCGGTCCTGCAAGCGCCGAGTCCCGAGCCAGCACGCGGACCTTCGGCGCCCGAGAGAGGCCCAACTCCCCGGATAGCCGTTCCACTTTCCTAGTCAAGTGTGCGCTCGCGCTCTTGCTGGATTGGCTGATTACTTTCCTCAGGCGGAGGGCACGTCGAAGCGTCACTCCCCCGATGACCAGCACGCCGACAAGCCATATCAACCCGGCACTCCGGGCCGTCATGGCAGAGAGGATCGACGAGAATTCCTCGACTCTCGCACCCGCCGCCACACGGGCTGCCTGTTCCTCGATAAGAACATCTCCCGTCTGTAGTGTGGGAAGAAAGCCCAGGGGCGACAGGAACATGACCGGCAGTGCGAGGCGAGCCAGGACAAGAACCCAGACGAGGTGGCGGAACTGCGGCCGACTCCTACCCAACAGGAGTGAGAGCCCTGCAGCGATCAGAATCAAGAGACCGGCCTGCGCACTCAGCGAGGCCAGCGAGGACCAGGTGAACCCTTGCCATGGTACGAGGGTGACCCAGTTCATGGTGTGTCCTCCTCACGCGAATCCACCAGCTTTCTAAGCGAAGCGAGGTCCTCCTCCGAGAGGCTTTCTTCCTCTGCCAGGTGAACAAGCAACGGGGAGAAGGTCTTGTCCAACACGACATCCACGAACTCGCTGATCGCCTCCGAGAGGGCTTCGCGTCGGTTGACGAGTGGAGTGTAGAGACAGAGTGGGCCGAGTTTCTCGACCTCGAGGTATCCCTTCGCTGCCATACGGTCGAGCATGGTCTTCACGGTGCGATAGTCCCGCTCCCGCCGTTCGAGGGAGTCGTCGAAGATCTGCCGCGCGGTGGCTTGGCCCCGCCTCCAGCAAATATTCATCAGTGACCATTCACCCTTGGACAGGCGGCTGCGGGGATCACAATTCGTCATGTTGGCTCTCCGGGGGGGATACGTTTGTAGAAACCGTACTACATATGTAGTACCAATGCAAGTGCCACTTCGGCAGCTCGCGCGCGCCCGCTTAAGAGGACGGGCATCCGATTCGAAGTGAAACGCTGCAAAGAAGCCCGGCTGACTCCCGAGGGAGCTGCGGAGCCATGATAGGATTTCAGCTGTTCCGCGAATCGCGCTGAACGGAAGCGCGCCGGCTCAGACCCGGAGACCTCCCGTGCTATTGCACCACCTCGGCCTTGATCCTCCTGGCTGCGCCAGGGTCCGGAGATGGACTTTCCTCCGACTTTCCGCTTGGCTGCCGGCACTCTCTCTCTCGCTGCTATGCTCCGCGGCCCCCCCCGCCCATGCTCCGGAACCAAGAGTCGTGGTGGCGGGGACAACCAGCGCACCGGTCCGGCTCGATGGCGTGCTCGACGAGGCCGATTGGGATCATGCGGGGACCATTCCCGATCTGGTCCAGCAGGACCCCCACCCGGGCGAGTCCACGCCGTACAAGACCGAGATCCGCCTGCTGGTCGATGAGGGGAACCTCTATCTCGGCATCAGCTGCCGGGACCCGGACCCTGGCCGCATCGCGGTTCACACGATGGAGCGGGATGGGAACCTGCGGGGCGATGACACCGTCACCATCGTGCTCGAGACCCTCGGAGACCGGCGGCGCGGCTACCTCTTCAAGGTCAACGCCGCCGGAGCGCGCCTCGACGGGTTGATCTCCGGCCCGGAGAGCTTCAAGACCGATTGGGACGGCATCTGGGACACGAGGGTCCGGCGCGGCGCCGACGGGTGGAGCGCCGAGATACGAATCCCAGCCCAGACCCTGCGCTTCACGCCGGGTGCGGACAGCTGGGGCTTCAACGTCGAGCGCTATGTCGCGCGCGAACGGACCACACTGCGCTGGGCCGGGACAAGCCTGGACGCCCGCTTGATCGACCTCAGGCGTGCGGGACGGCTCCGCGGGTTGCGCGGACTGCGACAAGGGAAGGGGCTTTCTGCAAGCCCCTACGGCCTCTTCCGCTCGAACCGTGATTTCGAGGAGGCAAGCCGTGCGCACAAGGGAGATGGCGGCTTCGATCTGACCTGGAACCTGAGCTCAGGGTTGGCTGCGGTCTTGACGGTCAACACGGACTTCGCCGAAACCGAGGTCGACACACGCCAGGTAAACCTGACCCGCTTCCCGCTCTTCTTCCCGGAGAAACGTGGCTTCTTCCTCGAAGGCTCGAACCTGTTTTCCTTCGGCTCTGGGCTGCATGCCGACTTCATCCCCTTCTTTTCTCGCCGGATCGGCCTCTACGACGAGCAGCAGGTCCCGATCGACCTGGGTGTCAAACTGCTCGGTCAGGCTGGACGCTGGGGCATCGCTGTCCTCGACACCAAGACCGGCGACAGCGATACGACCCCTGGGACGAACCTCTTCGCCGGCCGTGTGACCTATGACGCGAACGAACACTTGACGCTCGGGACCATGGTCACCAACGGTGATCCCAACGGCGTCGATGATAACGCCCTCCTGGGGTTCGACCTCCTCTGGCAGACCCCCACCTTTCGGGGAGACAAGAACCTCTCGATCGGCGCCTGGACCGCCCTCTCCCGGGGGGACAACCCCGACGGCCAGCGCTCCGGGTGGGGGCTCAAGGTCGACTACCCAAACGATCTTTGGGACGTGTTTCTCGTCCTCAAGGAACTTGGCGAGGGGCTCGATCCCGCCCTCGGCTTCATTCCACGGCCGGGAACGCGCTGGCTCCAGGGTGGTGGTTCCTACATGCCGCGCCCGAGCGGCGAGTCCTGGAGCTGGGTGCGACAGTTCTTTTTCGAGTTCTACCTAACCGCCGTCGGGGATCTCGACGGTCATACCGAGTCGTGGAGGGTCTTCACCGCGCCTTTCAATCTCCGCACCCAGTCCGGCGAGCATCTCGAAGCGAATGTCGTACCCCAGTTCGAGCGCCTCACGGAACCCTTTGAAATTGCCCCCGGGGTCATCATCCCGCCCGGAGACTTCACCTTTACCCGCTACCGCGCAGAGGCCCAGTCCTCCAGGCACCGCCGCTGGCAGGCCGGCGCGACGATCTGGTTCGGAGAGTTCTACAACGGGCGCCTCGAGCAGTACGAGACCTACCTACGCTACGCGAGCGAGACCGGACAGCTCCAACTCGAAGTGGCGGCAGAGAACGCCTTCGGCCACCTCCCGGCGGGTGAGTTCATACAACGCCTCTGGCAACTTAAAGCAGTCTATGCGTTTACGCCGCGCCTCCTTCTCTCGAGTTACACCCAGTACGACTCGGAGTCCCGCAACCTGGGACTAAACACCCGCCTCCGCTGGACGATGCACCCCGGCAACGACCTCTACGTCGTGTGGAACCACGACTGGGAGCGACCCATAGGCAACCCCAGCGACCCCACCCTCCGCTCCCTCAGCGATCAGGTCGTCCTCAAGCTACGCTGGACCTTCCGCCGCTAGACCCCACGATGCCCCCCCGCTCCCACCGCGCCCTCTCTCAGCTGACCCTGGTTGTTGGCGAGCAGCTCCGCCCTCAACTCACCCAGGTTGATTGCGGGCTCTCAACCCACCCAGGTTGATTTCGAACAGCCTGATGGCGAGCACCTAGTCTGATTGTGCATGCCTCTCAAGTCACAAGATTTGTTAGTTATTAGCTATTGACTTTCAACTCACCCAGGTTGATTGCAAATGCCCCGGGTCGATGAAGGCCAGTTACCGGAAAGACGATTCAGGTCAGCCATTTAGCACCACGGCCAGCCGTTCAGTCGGGATCGTCTTCCACGCCCAGAGCGTCGGCCACGCGGTTGATGTAGTTGAAGTAGGCCGCAACTTGGACGGCAGCGTGAATCTCCACATCTGAGGCACCGGCTGCCTTGAGAACCTCGACATCTGCCTTGCAGCACGCGGCGGGCGAGAGCGTCATTTTCCTGGCGTAGGCGAGCAAGGCGCGCTGGGTGGGGTCCAGGGCAGGGGCCGGGTCAGCGGAAACGAGCGTCTCGGTCTTGTGGGGGGGAGCCTCGGCACGGAGGTCCACGAGATGGGCCTCGAGTCAGTAGTAACACTCGTTAAGGCGCGAGACCGTGACCCCGATCAACTCGCGGAACCAGCGCGGCAGGGGTGAGGACGGATGCATCACCGACGCCTGGTAGAGACCCAGGGAAGCGTAGAGGACATGCGGCTCGGCGGACTGAGCCCGCACGATCTCGAAGACCCGTCCACTACGGCGGATGGCCTCGTCGTAGAGTTTGCGAAGCCGCCCCTTGGCCTCGGGGGGGGAGATCGTGTGAATCCAAGTCATCGCTCGTCCTTCTCGCTCCCGGGAAGCAGTCACTTACCAAACGGGCTACAATGGTAATACAGCGATCGCGGACACCGCAAAGAGGCCAACAGCGCCAAGCCGCGTACGCTGGGGATCTAGAAGAGGTCCCGGTGTGTCGGAGGAAGGACTCCTGAGAGTTTCCGGCCGACGGTTGTGTGAGCAGTTCTCGCGCGCCTGACCTGCGAGCGCGAGGCCCCTGGGAGATGGGAACATGCGCGGATGGAATCAATGGCTCTGGACAGTAGCGTTGGTGTTTGTGCTCGCGGGAGTCTCCGCCACCCTGGCGGCAGAGGGCCGCACGAAGAAAGCGAAGGTTGGCATGAAAGCTCCAGACTTCACCTTGGTAGGGAGTGATGGGAAGACCTACCAACTCTCGGACTACCTCGGCAAGCAGGCCGTGGTCATCGCCTGGTTCCCACGGGCGTTCACTGGCGGCTGAACAGCCCAGTGCAAGGCGCTCCGTGAGAGCGGCGAAGCGATCCAGGAATTCAATGTGGCGCTGTTCGCAGCCAGCATCGATGCTCCAGAAACCAACCGGAAATTCGCAGAATCCCTGGGCTTGGGTTATCCGATCCTCAGCGACCCCGACAAGAAGACTGCCAAGGCCTACGGCGTGCTCAAGACCCTAGGCCTCTACGCAGCGCGCCACACCGTGTACATCAGCGCCACAGGCGAGATCCTGCTGATCGACAAGAATGTCAAGCCGACCACCGCCGGGGCGGACATGATCCGGCAGCTGGAGAAACTCAAGATTCCCCGCAAGACCGAGAAATGATCCGGGCTGAATAGGACCGCCACTGCGCTCCCGCAGCTGAAGGGCTCGTGCCTATTCCGGTCTAAGGGCAGCTGATCACCTCTTGCTCGAGGCAGGGAGCCACCGAGGCGGAGCGGGGACTTCCGTCGCTGGAAAAACCATAGGAACCCTCCTTCCCGGACGCTTGGGGCACGGCCAGGAAGTACACACTTCCCGCACCAGGTGTCACCGTATACGCGGTCAGTCCCATCGTGCTGCAGACACTGGGAAGGTGCGAGGCAAAATCTCCTATCGATCCCTCGTAGATGCCGAAGTCCGAGTCCTCCGCCAAGCACGAAGGGGCCCAGGATAGGTTCAGATCGCCATTCGCGGCCTTGGACACGGACAAGCCCTCCCCAAGACCCCCTACCGGAACACTCCCGGAGCCTCCCAGCGGTAAGCGATCGGTGTAAACCGCGTTGTGCCCCTTCCAGTACATGAAGGGAATCGCCGGGGCACCGGGAGGAACCTGCCGAATCGTGTTCGGTTGCCGGTTTTGTGCGTTGTCGAAGGTCAGCTGAACCAGTGGCCCCCAGCTTTCGGTCAACGGATCCCATTTCCGATGCCAGATGTTGGACTGATTTCCATCGTTGTTCACGTCCAAGGCGACGAACATCCACACATCGTCTCCTCGATAGGCCAGCGCGCTGCGAAAGTGGAATCCGTCCTGCTCCGGATGGTCCACCACGTCGATGTAACGCCACGCCTCCTCGCTCCCCATCACCTTGTAGGCGTGCTTAACGCTTTCTGCCGTGCAGGACCAGACGACATGCAAGGTATTGCTGGCGGTTACCGTGAAGGCGAACTCGCGGGTCAAGGCACTCGCACCGCACCCCACGGTCTCATCAGAGGAACTCCAGACGAGGCTATCCGTTGGCTTCACGAAGCCGCTGCCATCCCAGCGGTAGTACTGGATCTTGGCTCCGTCTACCCAAACGACGACAACGGGGCGTCCCTCGTTGTCCAGGCTCGATCCAACGCGCACATTTGCATCGGGGAGGTCTTCCACCCAGCCACTCCCGATGAGCATGCCGTCGTGCGAATACCTGAAGAAACGCACGTTGCCAGCGGGGTCGTTCGTGGTGCGGGTGATGATGAATAGCTCATCCGCCGTTGCCACCACATTTGAGCGCTTGCGCAACCCGACGTCCGTGATGACCTCCTGGGGAAGCCCGATATCCGACGTGGTTCCGCCAGGGGTACCGATCCGATACCAGTAGACCCTTGTGGCGTCCGGATGAGTGACCCACATATTCGACCCGTATCCCGTCATCGAAGCATGGTAGTTGAGCCACCCGGCGACTTCTCCCCCGACGCTGCTTTCGAAAACGTTCGCGGCGGTGTCTTCGAAGGCGGTCCAACTCACGCCCGCGTCGGTCGACTTGAAGAACTGATCGTGATCGTCCGCCACCACGAGCCAGAGCTCATAGGGATTCTCGGGATTGATGTACATTTTCCACCGCGGAACGCCAATGGTCGGATTGATGTTCGCCGTATCGATCAGATGGTTCTGCCCCCACGCCGCGGGCAAGAACAAGAGTAAGAGAACACAATTGGTTGCGATTGAACTCAGCCAACGAGTCACGATGATTGCTCCCCTGTCCGTATACATCCCCGGCCTCATAGAATGAAGCGCTGTTGCAGTCCTTACTAACGTAGGCCCAGCGTAAGACATTGCACGTCAAGAACACGAGTTGCGCGGAACTCGAGCTGTGGAGCCTGGCTGGGAACGCTGGATGGACATCCGGTCTAGCCCGACCGGAATCTCCAGCACCTCACCAGGAGTCTCCGCCCATCCCTCGTAGCCGGGACGATCAAGGGCAAGCACCCGGAGTGAGCGAGACACTCGGGTGACCGTGAGCGCTCTCTTCACCCTCAGGGCTGACGGCCGTGACGAGGTAGAGCAGTGCCTGCTCCGGCAGGGGCAGCGTAGGGTCCCCGCCCAACCAGATAGGCGTTCCGTCCGCCGTCTGGTGGACGCACTGGAACGCGTCGACTCCCGGCCGCGGAGCACGATAGACGTGGTAGCTAGCCACGGGATGTTCGGTCTCGTAGGAAAGGTCCTCCCAGCTCCAATCCTCTCCCAGGAGGAAAGGAGCCGCCCCCGGTCCGGAGACCTGGAAGTCGGTAAATAGCGGGAGAATCTTCGAGATGACACCGTCCCGATCGACGATGAAGATCTCGCCCCTCGCGTCCTTACCGAAGCTCGTGAGATCGAAGGTCAGGGCTCCGCCGGGATCGAGCTGGGCCGTGTGATCCTGGGGATCCGTAGCGACTCCGCCTTCGAAGACGAACGAGCGGATGAATCCGGCGCAGTAGTCGCCGTAGAGGTAGCGCCCCTGAAGCGACGACATGCGGCAACCGCGATACACATAGCCGCCGGTGACCGAACAAGCGAGACCCGCGTGGTCGTATTCCAAGACGGGAAGCAGAAGCGAAGGATCGCCACACTCTGGGGACGTCGAACAGCTCACTCCGGGGGGATCACAGGCTGGCGTGCCCCCATCGAAGCAGTGCATGCCCTCCATCTGCCGCCAGCCATAGTTGGCACCTGGCGCGAGATCGCCCGGCGTGACGTTCACCTCTTCCCAGCAGGACTGGCCGACATCGGCAATGTAAAGATCGCCGGTCAGCGGGTCGATTTCGTTACGCCAGGGGTTGCGAAGGCCATAGGTGTAGATCTCGTCGCAAGTCCCCCCCGCCCCGTCCGCGAATGGGTTGTCCGACGGCACGCTGTAGTTTCCCGGACCTTCGAAACAGTCCGCGGGGTTTGGTGTCGGCGCCACACCCCGCACATCGATCCTGAGGATCTTGCCCAGCAGCGTCTCAAGCTTCTGGCCGTTGCCGCAGAGACCATGGACATCGCCACCGCCTCCGCCGTCACCGCTGCTGATGTACAGGTAGCCATCCGCGGCAAAGAAGATCTGCCCGCCATTGTGATTCGTGCTGGGCTGCGAGAAACGCAGCACGCGGCTTTCGCTGAGCGGATCGGCCACGTCCGGGTCACCTGCAGAGACGTCATAGCGCGCGACGACGCTGAAATGGGGACCCGAGGCGCTGTCACTCTCGGTGTAGTTGACGAAAAAGCGGCCGGTCGTCTCGTAGTCCGGATCGAAGGCCATGCCGAGCAGACCCTGCTCGTTCCCATGGGTGCTGACCGTGCTGCGAAGATCCAGGAAGAGCTGCAGGTCCCCTGTGCCGTCTCCACGATGATGGATCCAGACCCGACCGTCTTGGCAGACGATAAAGATTCGTGTCGCATCCCCGGGGACAGCCGTCACGAGCAGGGGATCGACCAAGAGCGGAGAGTTCGCCACGATGAGGCTCTTTAGACCGGAATGCTCGAGCGCGCTGACTCCTTCGCAGAGCTCTTGCGCGCCACTGTTCGGAAGTATCATGCTGAGACACAGGACGAGAGACCAAGGAAGATGGCGAGCAACACGCAGAGTCATGAGAGTCCTTCCCTTTCGCGCCCAACCGAAAGCCCAGCGCATCTTAACTTACTCGCGCGATATTGTCAGTTATTGTATTAGATGATATCTAAAGGTATCCGTCGTCTAATTCCGACGATACACAACGAGGCAGCCCCTCTCAAGGAGCGTGGAATCAGCCCGTTCGCGCAACGCGTCGCTATTGCGCAGCAAGTCAGGCCTTGCGGCTGGAAGGGGTATGTAGCGGCCCTTCGGCCCCTAGCTCGGATGTCGAGCGACGCTCGAGCCCGTCAATGTGGCCTGGCTCCAATCGCACCCCTTCCCGGGCACGCAAGCCGCACGAGAGGATCGTAGTCAAGCAAACGCGAAACACCGAAGTGGTCACGGCGTGGAGCTAACCCCACACCTCCTCCTTGCTGCGCGCGATCGGCAGACTCTAGGGGCAGGGACCGATTCGCTGCGTTACGCAGGCTTCCACAGAGGGTGGCCGTTCCGCGTCGCTGCTCGTGCGGCCGTAGGATCCCTCGGCATCTTCCACGCGGGGAACCACGATATAGAAATGCGCGCCGGACGAGGGCGTGATGGTCGCGGAGGTGGCTCCACCGGTGCTGCACTGGATGGGAGTCTTGCCCTCCGGATCATCGAAGGCACCTTCGTAGATTTCGTAGTCCGTTCCGCCACCGCACGCCGCGGCCCACGCCAAGTCGAGACTCGGGCTATCCTGGTTCTTCGCGACCGTGAGAGGATCGCCCGGCAATCCCTGGCTCCCGTAAATGCGACCGGCGCCCGCAGCACTGCCGGACAAGATGCCGGACACATAGATGTCGACCGAATCTCCCGGAGAGCCGCTCTCGCTGCGGTTGTCGGTATAGATCGCCATCAGGTCATCCAACACGATATCGAGACCGCTGTAATCACCGAACTCGAAGACATCATCAATGTGGGCCGACGTTTCGGCTGTAACTCGTTCCTCAGCGGACCAGGTCTTTCCACCATCCGTCGAGAATGTGTAGTAGACATCCACTCCGCTGCGATCCGCGGTGTTGCGCGTGTTGTAATAAACAAGGTGAACCGCACCGTCGACCCCCGCCGCAATAGACGGTTGCCAGCGGTCAACCTCGAGGATGTCGTCACTGCGGTGGGGAGTGACGATCGACCAGGTCGCTCCCCCATCGTGCGATCGAGCAACCTGGATGCGGGAGTGGTTCGCTTGGGAATCGCTGACAACTGGAGCCGTCGTGTCGGACCAAGCAAGGTACACACTGTCGGCATCCGGCCCATCGGAGAGATCCGCCGTCGCGGACAGATACACGCTGGCTTCACGAATCTCCTGCGACGGCAAGGGGAACGCGTAGGCTGCCTCCGTCGCTGCTACAAGAATCGACGGCTCGAAGCTGTTCCCTGCATCTGTCGATTTCCTCAGGCGAATGGAACGGCTCTGGTAGGCCGGCCAGGCAGCGTAGACAAAACCGTTTCGATCCGTCGTGACGTCACCGGCTACACCAAGCTCCTCGTCTCCTGAGGAGAGGAACCGGCCGTGCCACTCGTTGCCAAAGTCACGGGACCATGCCAAGAGAACGTCTCCGCCGACATCGTAGATCATGTAGATGCTGTCCCTCTCGGGCGAGTCGGCATGCCTGTCCACGTGCAGGAAAGGCCGGTTCCCGTTGCTGACGATGCAGCGGCGGGGATTCCCAGGGGTATCATCCTCAAGATCGTTCCAGCTCGCTCCACCATCATCCGATCGGTAGAAGCAGGCCTCGCAACCAGAGAGACCACAGTTGACGAGAGCGGATCCGTAGGCGAGGACCCCATCCGCAGACCACTCGACCGATGGGTCGCAGCACGTTCCGCCCAAGGGAAGCTCCGTCTGCGTCCAAGTCTCCCCACCATCGGTCGAGTAGTGCATATGGACTTCGTCGTTTGGACCAATCGATCCTGCGACGACATGGGACGGACTCGACGGAGAGATGGCGACAGCCGCTTCAGCTGCGTCTTCCGGCCGCGTCACACGAACGTCTCCCGACGCAAAGTCCGTTCCCTGCTCAGGGGCAGAAGACGGCACCTCGCCTTCCTTCAGGACAATCCAGTAGCGGTCTCGGGTGCGGGTTGCCCTGCGATAGCTCCGCCCGCTGACCAAGTATCCTCCATACATCTTCCGGAAGACATTGAGCGCGTTGAGAGGATAGCGTCGTGGGGAGTCCCGACCGAGTTCTGGCCGCGCGCGGCGCAGCGCGACACGGAAGAAGGCAGGAAGCGGCTCTCGAATCCCGGCCTCGTCACGGGCCAATGACCCGAGATCCTCTGCGGAAAGCTGGTAATTGCGGTCATCCCAAGGGCCGAGGGTCACCAGGGCCTCGTAGTCGACGCTACGATCAACGCCCCGTGCGCTGTCAATGGCGACGGTCCGCTCCTCGTCGATGAAGGTCTGCGAGTGCGCTGGCCGTGACGCGCTGCCTGCAATCAGCAGCGCCACTATCATGAATCCCGTGCGAGACATGATTTCCGAACCTCCTCCCGGGCCTCCCGAAAGGGAAGCTGATCGACCTTGGCTCCTATGGTAGGACGCGTGGAGAGACCCGCCTATTAGGGAATGCCTGACTTATGCACGCGGGAAACCTTAGCCCGATGGATGCATGAGGCTCAGAGTCCAATCGCCGTCGATAGACGCTCGATGGCTGGCACGTAGCTTCAAACACCTGATCTGTGCCCGAGAAGGGTACCCCGCAGGATGGCAGACGCGAGGACTGGTTAGAGGACCTACAAGGGTCCGACCAGGGTTCAGATAGGGTGATTGGACCGAGGCGCGCATGCCGATTCTCGGTAGAGGCACTGGGAGATCCTGAGGCCCGTTGGACGCAGCGATCGTGCCTCCGAAAGGAAAGAACCGCGCGAATCGCTCGAATTGTGGTTCATTGACGTATTGGACGCGGTGTCCGCTCAAAGGAGCAAGATCATGAAAGAGTTCTCGAAAGACCTTCCTTGCCACTCTGCTTGGCGCTCTTGCCGCTGCCGGCTGCCTCGTTCTGCTTGGCGTCGCGGTCGTCACCATCACCAGCGCATCCAGAAAGATCGAGGTCGAGGATGGAAGCTGGCGATTCGGTATTGTCCTTGAACTTGACAATGTCTAAATTTTACCCTAGTCTAACACCAATGAAACGCAACGAGGCAGCCCTTCTCAGGGAGCATGGCATCAACCCGTCCGCACAGCGTGTCGCGGTCGCCCAGCACGTGCTACACACCGGAGAGCACCCGTCGGCCGACGAGGTGTGGAAACGGGTGCGAGAGCGCTTTCCGCAGATCTCGCGTGCAACGGTCTACAACACGCTCAACCTGTTCGTGGACAAGGGCTTGCTGCGGCGCTTCGTGCTGGTCGAAGGCCGCGTCGTCTTCGATCCGAGGGTCGAGAATCACCACCATTTCCTCGACGAGGAAAGCGGAATGCTCCACGACCTGCCTTGGGACGCGCTGGAGGTTTCCGGGGTCACTCAACTCAAGGGCTTCGACGTGCGCGAATTCCAGGTGGTCCTGCGGGGAAAGAAAGCTTGAAGTCGGTGCCTGCTGCGGAAGAGGAAGTTTTTTTTGGCCATAAAGATAGACGTTATCTACTTCTAGATCTTATCCACACAGGAGCAAACGCCATGTCCAAGAAAGCAAAGTTGACCACGGCCGGAGGTATCCCGGTCCCTGACAACCAGAACAGCCTGACGGCCGGCGAGAGGGGGCCCCTCCTTGCGCAGGACTGGCAGCTCTTCGAGAAGCACGCGCACTTCAACCGTGAGCGAATCCCCGAACGGGTCGTCCACGCCAAGGGCTCCGCAGCCTACGGAACGCTCACCATCACCGGAGACATCACGACGTACAGCAAGGCGAAAATTTTCGCGGAGATCGGCAAGCAAACCGAGTGCTTCCTGCGCTTCTCCACGGTTGCAGGAGAACGGGGGGCCGCCGATGCGGAGCGGGACGTGCGCGGCTTCGCACTGAAGTTCTACACCGAGGAAGGAAACTGGGACCTTGTCGGCAACAACACTCCCGTCTTTTTCGTGCTCGACCCCTACAAGTTCCCGGACTTCATCCACACCCAGAAACGGGACCCGAAAACAAACCTGCGCAATCCAACTGCGATGTGGGACTTCTGGTCGCTCTCGCCCGAAACTCTCCACCAAGTCACGATCCTGTTTTCGGACCGGGGTCTGCCGCGAAGCTATCGCCACATGAATGGCTACGGCTCCCACACCTTCAGCCTCATCAACGCCGAAGGCGAACGATCCTGGGTCAAGTTCCATTTCAAGACCGAGCAAGGCATCGAGTGCCTTAGCAACGAGGAGGCCGCGAAACTCGTCGGCGAGGACCGTGAGAGCCACCAGCGTGATCTCGCCGACGCCATCGAGCGTGGTGACCACCCGCGCTGGACCTTCTACGTGCAGGTGATGCCCGAGGACGATGCCGAGAAGGTGCCCTACAACCCCTTCGACCTGACGAAGGTCTGGCCTCACGGCGACTACCCGCTGATCGAGGTCGGCACCCTCGAACTCAATCGCAATCCGGAAAACTACTTCGCAGAGGTCGAACAGTCGTGCTTCTCTCCCGCGAACGTCGTGCCAGGAATCTCGCACAGCCCCGACAAGATGCTCCAGTTCCGGATCCTCTCCTACGGGGATGCCCACAGGCACCGCCTCGGCGTGAACTACGAGTCTCTGCCGGTGAACCGGGCTCGCTGCCCGGTCCATAATTACTATCGCGATGGCGCCATGCGTTTCGATGATAACGAGGGCGGATCCGTGAACTATGAACCCAACAGCTCAGGAGGCCCGATCGAAGTGCCGGAGGTCAAGGAGCCGCCGCTCGAAGTGCGCGGCGCGGCGGACCGCTACAATCCGCGTGAGGACAACGACCACTTCTCGCAGGCAGGTGATCTGTTCCGCCTGATGAGCGCCGAAGAACGTCAGCGCCTCGCCGCAAATATCGCTTCTGCGATGCGAGGCGTTCCCGAGCCCATACAGCAACGGCAGTTGGGTCACTTCTACAAGGCCGATCCCGAGTACGGCCAGGCGGTAGCCGAAGCCCTTGGGCTACCCGCTGCAGACGTCCGTCATTGAGACCCTGGACGGTGACCGCGGCGTGGATCTTCCGCACCGTGGGCTGCTCCCTACAGACGTCCGTCATTGAGACCCTGGACGGTGACCGCGGCGTGGATCTTCCGCACCGTGGGCTGCTCCCTACAGACGTCCGTCATTGAGACCCTGGA